>JBPOHB010000158.1:0-26440 GCA_052036055.1 Bacillota bacterium
CGCGGCACGCTGTGCAATTTCAGTCGATGTAATCTTTCAGTTTCTTGCTACGGCTTGGATGCCTGAGTTTGCGAAGCGCCTTCGCTTCAATTTGTCTGATTCTCTCACGGGTAACGTTAAACTCGCGACCGACCTCTTCAAGCGTACGCTGTCTGCCGTCATCAAGACCAAAGCGCAAGCGCAATACTTTCTCTTCACGGGGAGTCAGACCACTCATAGCTTCGAGGAGCTGCTCCTTGAGTAGTGTGTATGCGACTTGATCAGCAGGAGACAATGCGTCATCATCCGGGATGAAGTCCCCAAGATGACTATCCTCTTCTTCACCGATAGGTTTTTCTAGTGAAACCGGCTCCTGTGATATTTTCTGAATCTCACGAACCTTCTCAACAGGCATTCCCATTTCCTTAGCTATCTCTTCAACCTCAGGTTCTCTTCCGAGCTCCTGGATCAGAGAACGCTGCACGCGGACAAGCCGATTGATCGTCTCAACCATATGGACAGGAATACGAATGGTCCTTGCTTGATCGGCAATGGCACGTGTGATAGCCTGGCGTATCCACCACGTCGCATAGGTGCTGAATTTGAAGCCCTTCGAATAATCAAATTTGTCAACTGCCTTAATCAAGCCGAGATTACCTTCCTGAATTAGATCCAGAAATTGCATTCCACGTCCTAAATAGCGTTTGGCGATAGAAACAACAAGACGAAGATTTGCTTCGATCAGCATATCCTTTGCGTCCTGGTCACCGACTTGCATACGCTGAGCCAAGCTCTGCTCCTGCTCAGCATTTAGCAGAGGAACCTTGCCAATCTCTTTCAAATACATGCGCACTGGATCGTCAAGACCAATGCCTTCACCAAATCCAGTACTTAGATCAACATCACTTAAGCTCTCTTCTTCAACATTTGTTTCAGGAAGAATATCAATATTCTTCGCTTCTAAAGAATCAAATATTTTCTCAGCGACTTCTGGCTCAACATCGTTAGACTCAATAATAGACATTACATCTTTATATGTAATTCGGTTATTGTTACCCTTTGCCACGCTTTCAATTTCCTGAAGAATCGAACGATAATCATTTGCCATAATTTCCTCCTTATAGCACCCTGAATCAATCCCGCCAACTTCCCTGATTATATGTGCAGGGAAAAAGAACAGGCACCTATTCGTCTGCAGAAGTAACAGATACATGATCCGTGTTGAGTTCTGACTTCTTATCAATACTCATCGAATAGCTCTTCGTTGGCGTATATACGGTAAGTGAGACAACTCCGTAGTAATCGGAAAAATCACTCTCACTAATTCCATATTTCTCAGCACGAAGCTCTGCATAATTCATAAATGTTGTAAGCACATCTTCTTCTGTGACGTCCTCGTCATCCGTGCTTACGACAATCTTCTCATTTCTCTGCCCCGTTATTGCAAAAGCATTGAAATATCCGTCCTCTTCTTTAGCATCAACCGTAAATTCGGTAAATACGCGATCGCCAATCTCAGCTGTTATTTCCTTGGTATGACTCGTTCGCGCTGCGTAAAGTGGCCAAGCAATAGCAATAACAAGTACGATCACAGCGACAACCGCCCCAATGATAACAAGAATCGTCTTCAATGGTGCCTTGACATCATCTGGTGAGACCTCATAGGGGTTCTTCTCTACAACTATCGGTGCCAAAGCTTCCGCATGCTTCACTGCAGCAGGAATTGGGTCGGCATACACCGGCGTCATGGTATACCGCTTGTTTCCCTCTCTCTTCGGCTGAGGCTCATTGGGAAACGTATATTCCTTCGGATTCTGTGCAATCTTCAGTGCTTCTTCCGTTGGAAAAACACAATCGCAAAACAAACACTCACATAATTCTTCTCTATCGTTCAACATGATCAGAGAACCGCAGTTCTTACATATACCTTGAGATGATGCCATTGATCGAACCATCCTTTATTCATTACCCACTCAAATCAACAAAATCCACAAGTAGGCAGAATAATTATAAGCGTTCAAATTGGAATACGCAAGGATAATCCCTGTAGCAGACGTAATTTGATGCGTTTATTTGCACGAACAATCGAAAGTGTCAGCACATAAGCAAATCTTCAAACTCCTTTCATTTATTCTTGTATGAATAATATAGACAATTTCACCTCTCTTCGACTAATTTTCTTTTTCGTGATATATTGTGGATATGAATGACGAATTGAATGCGAAAAAATATATGAAAGCGGCGCTTTCTGAGGCATATAAGGCGCGCGCCATACGCGAGGCACCGATAGGTTGCGTCATTGTTCGTGACGGGAAAATACTATCTCGCGCTTACAACAAGAGAGAGACGCTTCAAGATGTGACGCTTCATGCTGAGATGATTGCACTTCGAAAAGCATGCAAGAAGCTTCATTCTTGGCGGCTAGAGGATTGCGATTTGTATGTCACGCTCGAGCCTTGCTATATGTGCGCTGGAGCAATCATTCAAGCACGCGTGCGTCATGTATATTTTGGTGCCTCTGATGGAAAATCTGGGGCAGTCGTCTCCAAAAACCATCTTTTCGATCTGGATCACAATCACCGTGTTCTCTATAGCGGCGGCATTTTAGAGAAAGATTGTTCGTCTCTATTGTCTGATTTTTTCAGAGAGCTCAGAGAAGAAAAGAAAGCCCGTCCGGAATAAGCCAGATTATTTTCTCTTTTACCGGTATGCGTCCCGCGGCAGATATTGCCTGCGCATAATAGTCCATTTGGAGTGAATAGCGCTTGCGAAGTATCTCTGCCTTTTGTTCATTCGTACCACGAATATGATCGGATTTGTAGTCAATAAGGACTGCATATTCGCCTTCCACAAACCAGCAATCAATCATTCCCTGCACAAGGGATACATCTTCATCTCCCGAAGGAATCGCTAAAGAAAAGGGCATTTCTCGAAATGGACCGCTCTCCGGGCGCTTACTTGCCTCATTCATTCGTCTGCAGATAGAAGAAGAGGCAAATGATACGATAGCAGGATAATAGGGCTCGATTTCCTTAACCTCCTCAGGCAAGATCATATTGTGAGAAACGAGTTTTTCTATCGCCGAGTTGACACCCGATAGGCCACAGTTTATTTCTCCGCTTGGAAAATCCAAATACTGAAAGACACTGTGCAGAAGAGTTCCTCTCTCAGTAGGTGATAGCATCTTGTCGGAAAGGAGTCGTTCGTTTCGCCCATGAACCGCAAGATTGAGCGGCCGATCATCGGCGTCCTTCTTGTATTCGTCGAAAATCGGATATGTTTCCCTTTCGAGAGCGCGATCTTCTTCTCTTCGTTTCAGTTCACTTACGGTCGTTTTTGAAGGTATCATTGTCTTGTCAAAAAATGCATATTCTCCAGATATCTGTCGTTTCAAACGTTTCTTTTCTTCTACCATCAGTTCAGGTATTTCCGTCTTCTCTGTAGTTACCATTTTTCCCGTTTCAAATCGCAGTTCGGAAGGAAAGGGTTGTGTTATCAGATTGTCTTCAGGGATAATCTGAAAATCAATAGGGCCTGGCAAGGTATTTGACTCGCAATGATCGGAAAGCAGGGGGGTCATGTCAATATTTTCATATCTTGCAAGCCCCAGCAAGATCAAATCCTGATAGCTCTTCGCCTTGTATACAAGCCAGGGAGGAAGAAAATTGCCTTTTTCTTCTCGCGCTTGGCGGATGATATCTGCCAGACGTCCGAGCTCATTATTTTTGTTTCTTTTAATACTCCCAATGAGAAAGAGCTTCTCTTCCGCACGCGTCATTGCAACATAGAGAACCCTCATATGTTCTGCTAAGTCGGCTCGACTTTCGCAAGTTGAAACTGCTGTCTTTTGGAGCGTCTCAAATCGATATCCTTTTGTCGGTCGAATATAGTCAGCTCCGATTCCAAAACGCTCGCTTAGCATAAGACCTGCCTTCTTGCTTTTGCCGCGAAAATGACTGGATATCCCCGTAATAAAGACATACTTAAATTCGAGGCCTTTGCTTTTGTGTATACTCATACACGATACAGCGTCCTTCTCCCCCGCAGTCAAAGTGAAGTCTTCCGGGGTCTGATCTTTATTCTCCATGTCCTCAATATAGCGCACGAATCGATACAGCCCACCATTTTGACCCTTATCAAATCGACTCGCCCAATCTCGAAAAGTATTCAGCGCCGCTAAACGAAGCTCCCCATTATCCATTGTCTGAACATACTCAGGGTACGCTGTCAGCGCATAGATTCGGCTAATGATTTCCGAGACGCGCATATACATCGTCTCACTGCGAAGCGCCTCGATAAAGTCGCAGAAATCTTTGGTTTTCCTGCGTAATACAGGGTTCGTTCCATTATCACGATAGTAAAGCACCTTAAAGTAGTACGAATCAAAATCCGTATATATTTCACGGGCGAAAAGGAAGATGTCCAGCATTTCATCATCAGAGAAGGATGCTTGCGGAAAAGGTGCACGCATGACAGCCGCAAGAGGAATGTCCTGTCTGAAATTGTCCAGAAGTCTCATGAAATTCTCCATGAGAAGCAGTTCTCGATTTGCGAAAAATTCATTTTGTGCAGGTCCGGCAGAAGGAATACCCGATTCCACTAACACGCTGCTGATACGCGCCGCCTCACTATTTGTTCGCGTTAACACCGCAAAATCGCTCCACTTTGCGCCTTCTTCTGCATTCATAATCATTTGCATCTTCTGAGCAACAAGAATGGCCTGTTTCTGCGCCTCATCCAAATCTTCCTTGATCTGTCTTTCCGGACTGTCTGTTGACTCGTCAGTGTCTGTTTCTGATTCTTCCTCTTGCGACTCTTCCGCTTGCCGTTCTTCGCAAGCCATTTTTGTCTTATCAATCAATATCAGAGAGACAGCATACTCATCCTCTCTCTTACTTGCCGACTCTCTCATGGGCGTAAGCAGATGAGATTCATCATAATCAATTTCACCGGAATCCCTTGATAGAATCGCGGAGAAAACAGTGTTCACCGCTTCGAGAATTTCGGGACGACTTCGAAAATTACTATTTAACTCGAGGAGTGTCCCCTGCAATTTAACTCGATATTTCTCCAGTCGTTCCATAAACATTTCTGGCCGTGCATGGCGGAATCGGTAGATACTCTGCTTGACATCTCCCACAAAGAATACATTATCCCGGGAGAAGGATGCGACGATGGCATCTTGAATTCTGCTGTTATCCTGATACTCGTCAATATAGATCTCGTCGAATCGATCGGAGTAATATTGTTTTGCATCCGGACGTGCAAGAAGTCTTAATGCCAGATGTTCATAGTCCGAAAAATCAATCCCGTTTTGCTCGCGCTTTTTCTGCGCATAGCGTTCATCTGCGAGCATAATGACCTCAAAGAAACGCTTAATGACAGGGAACATATATGCGGATTCCTCTTCGATCTGAGCCGTTTTTCGCGCGAAAATATAGTGAGCCGATGTACTAAACAATGAAATGACTTTCGCGGAAGCCTTGCCTGTCAGATAGAAAATCACCTCGAACACGGGCAACATATCCGAGTTGAATTTTGCCTTAACATCGTCAGTATCGGACATACGAGGGAAATTGCCTTCTGGTACGCGTGTACTATATTCACAGCATTGATCCCAAGAGAGATAACCGTTTTTCCTGTCTGCAATCATCTCCCTAATCATCTGAAACCAAGCGGCGAAAAATTCGATGTAGACAATGTTCTTCTTTTTATCTTTTACGAAAATCATTTCTGGTAGAACCGATTCGAGAAAGGGCAGCACCTTCTCAGCTAAGGACAGTCCCGTCAGGAAATCGTTCATCAAGACGCTTGCCGCCAAAGACGCCTCAAAATGCAGGGTTGTTTCCTTCTGCTCCTCAAGTTTCATTCGTACCCATGCTTGGTAATCCGGCAAACTCCGCAAATAGGAATGTATGTCCGTCATATCTGAATAGAGTTTCTCATCAGACCTTATCTCTCCTAATGATTCGACCATGCGCAGGAAGTCATCGCACCACTGCCCGCGTGTAATTTGCTCGTCTATCAGCAAATACGGAGAAGCCTCCTTTGCGTTCTCTCGATCAGACAGCAGAACCCATTTGTCTTTGTCAATAACCTTCTCATGGGCGATCTGGTAACAGAAATCATAAAGCTCTGTAAAGACTTCATGCAATGCATCCCGAAAAAGAATGGAAGTCAAAGCCGTATCAAGTGTCACAAAACCGGGCGCCACATCCGCTTCGTTTCCTGTTTTTGCATCATATCCGAAATTATGGATTACACTCAGGCAGAAGGCATGTATCGTTGAGATCTGGGCAAGTGGAAGAAGCGTGATCTGCTCGGACAGATAGCTCTGGATTGTGGGATCGGATTCAGAGAGCATTCTATCGGTAAGGTTATTCTCGATTTTCGTACTCATATGGGATGCGGCGGCGCTCGTAAATGTCATCACGAGGACTCGACGGATATCCAGTTCCTGCGCCGCAATCCGAGAAGCGATTCGCTCCGTCATGACACTTGTTTTTCCCGATCCCGCGGCTGCACTGATAAGCAGATTCCCACGTCCAGCACGAACCACTTCACTCTGTCTTGCTGTTAATTCCATCCGTAGTATCTCCTTTCTCCATAGCGTGACCTATCGCGTCAATAAATCGAACCGACTCATTTACTCTCTTGTTACTCTCTTGTGTGAGCATAGGAAGATCTTCCATTACACGATACGGTGGCTGCTTAGGATCAATTCCGCAAACACTTGCCAACAGGCAATACGCACAAGGCGAATGCGCTTTTTTCTTTTTGAAGACTGCCGGAGCAATAGAAAAATCGCCGGAAAAAAGGTTGCCACAATTTTCTGTTATTTTATTCATGGCATACATGCCGACAAGGGGTAGATTTTCCCGGTCGATTTCCACTCCTCTGGGTTTGTATTCCTTCATAATCATCTCGTTGATTCTCTCTTCGCTAGGTAGTTTTCCCGAATCAGAGAAGGATATGTCCGGTGCTGTCAGGTAGAAATACGATGCGCTTTCAGGCGAAAGATCTGGATGATACATAGCATATGCATGAAGATAGGCCGGCAGTTGGACAGATAGTCCTTGATACATGGCAGGATAGTCAACATGCTTGTCTCCGCTTTTATAATCGATAATGCGAAAGGAATGACTGGATTCATCCAAATCAACGCGATCAATCGTTCCGCTGAAGTGAATCACGCGGTCAGGCGACAAGCGAATTTCCAGAGGATTATTACCGTCTTTTCCGAAAACCCATTCCATCTCTTTGGGTTCAAATTCATCTGGAGAAATACTTCGGATGATCTCGGGCAGAGAATGGCTCGCAATCCGCAGAATCTTATTGCCTGCATTCATAATAAAGGCAGTATCCTTCGTAAGAATCGTCTGTTCTTTCAGAGATGCCTGATCAAACAAATCCTTTGCCCAGAGACGGAAATCACGCTCCGCAAATTCTTGGTGAACGCGACGCTTCTCTTCTTGTCCACTCACTTGCCTGATAGCATTCCTGTATTCAATGAGTGACAGTTCCAAAATGCTGTGCAATACCGTACCTAAATCATTGTATTCAATTTGAAAGACAGGTCTTTTCTGCAATCGAAGAACGTAACCGCCAAAATGCGAAAACGGGCATGCCGCATATTTCTCAATTTCGGATACGCTCATACGAGTGATTCCGGAATATCTTTGTTCAAGCTTCTGCTGCAGCTGTTCGGGCAATGCGTTTCCATTCGCAGAATATTCTGATTCAAATAAAGATGGAAATGACCTGCGAATACTCCGAACCTTGTCACCTTCCTCGCCATCGTCATTGATTCTTATCCGAACATATCTCGCAAGCGCCTTGTCGGAATATAACCTGGCATCATACAGGGTAATTGGCAAATTGTCTTTGTGTGTAATTTGGGGGAGAAGACTTCTGGCGCTAGCAAATACGGCAGACTCTTCTTCGGATAGTTGCGAAGTCAAATAGAGTCTCTTCGTTGATGCGGCAAGCAGCGCATAGGCAACGAAAGAGTCCGCGTAGACCTGATCCCTGGACCGACTTGGGAAAGGCCGTTGCATCTCGCTGGCAAGATACTCTCTTTCCGTACCACGCAAGATGCCTTCATCGAGTGACTTATACGGGAAATTGGCTCGCGTCCCACCTACGAGAAACATAACTTTGCAAGGACGTTGATAGCCCCTGCGAACGTCGGCTATCTGAATCTGATCGATGTATGATGGAATGGCTCCGAACAGCGTTGCCTCCAAACTTGTTTGCAGAATGCCCCTGAAATTCTGCAAAGACATGGGAGTATCACCAATTGGCCCTTGAAGCTCTACAAGAATATCTGTTAGCTTATTGAACGCCGCAACGAGTGCAAGAGCGGCCTCCTGATTATTTGCCGACACCCACTCTGCAGAAAGAATATGCACCTGACCTGCAATTCCGGATAAGTCGGATGCCTTCTCATCACCATATTCATATAAAAATGAGAGAAGAAGTTCTGCCTTCCCTGCACACGTCTGCTTCGTACCCATTTTCGACAAAAAGTCGCGAAGAGGAAGGATCACGCGTTCAACAAGCCTATACACATACGGTCCGTCAGGATCTTTCTCCGGCGCGTAATTCTTGGCATCGAAATATCGGAAACCACGGATCAGACCATGCTTAAGGCAGTAATTCTCCAGTATATCCGCATCCTGAGATGTGATGTGACATATTCCACTTTTCACACAATTCATAAGTGACGGAAAAGAAAAGCCATATATCCCAAGGTCAAGCAGAGAAAGTACAAATCTAACCAGTGCAGTACCTGAGAGCGGCCGCCTTCTATCCAGAAACGGATCGAGTCCATATTCTGAAAAAACCGCGTGTAGGCAAGGTTCATAGGCAGTAAGGTCACAAAAAACCACAGAAATATCTCTGTAGCGGTAATTCTCATCCAGAACAAGTCGTCTTATTTCCCCGGCGACATAGCGTAGCTCTTCCATAATGCCTGAGAAGCGCAAAGACGAAACAGCCTCCGCTTCTCCTACATAGGGCTTCTGGCGTCTGTATGCGAACGAATCCGCAAGGAACAAAATCTCCGGAGCCGCCTTGACTTGAGACTGCACGAAAGACACATGTGTTTCGGAATATCTCGACACAAAGCTCCAAAGAGTCTGTCTTCCAAAATAGAAAGCGTTTGATCCCACTCGTATCTCATCGGAGGAAGAAGGTAGGATATCCGAGCAAACAGATACCGTTATCTTACTAACAATATGAGCCAGTCTATCAAGAATCTCCCATTCTTCGGGGGTGAAATTTCTTGTCTGCCCGAATCCGATAACCCATATTGATGTCTCGCGCAGATAGGAAAGTCGATTCAAGGGCCAAGAAATCTCGCCATCCCCCCCTGCTGAAAGGGAATCAAGAACCGAAATGAATCGGCTCATCTTCTCCGCTGAATCACAATAACCGATATTCTCTTTAAGCTTTGTAACTTGTTCGAGTAAGAGAGAGAAATCATTCATTTTAGCCGACAAATTCGGGTCCCCTGCATGATTTGCTGCCCGAGATAGATCCTCATGCGTTACATGATATCGGGAAAAATCCCCTAGGATATCGTCAAGCTCTGGCACAAATCCGATTCGATCTGCAAAGGAAGATAGAATACGAAAATCATCTTTCCCCTCAATAAGTACGCGGTGAATGAGCATGGTTTTGGTTGCATCGTCTAATGTATACGCAGGCAAATTACCGATTTCTGATAGAATCCTGTGCGCAAAACGCTGAAAACTCACAACATCGATCAACATAAGGGCATTGGGGTCCGCGTGCGAAAAGGCAGCGTCTTTTGCAAGTAGTGAAGACATAACCGAAAGGTATCTTCTCTCCATATCTGCCTTCGTCTGCTCGGGGACAATCATGAAAGCTCGTCTCTTCGGCCAGATTATAGATTCTTTGCAAATCTTCTCCATGCAGGAATCCAGAAGGTCGGATGGATTTTGACCGTATTCAATATGAAGATCCAAAATAGCACCTCCTCAGAGGGTATCAAGATTTTGTCCGCTAATTGCCTTAATCGTAACTTGTGCGGTTATAAGACGATCATGTATGACATCAAGTTCTTGCTGTCTCTTAATCTTCAGCGTTGTCGTCTTCACCATTTCTCCTTCCGAAAAAACAAAGTACCTAATTGACTTGAAAGAAGGCATCTCATGATTGATCTCGCGAATATGCTGATGGAAATACTTCGCGATTGCATTGTCGCCAGGGGTCTTCTCGGGTATGGGAAGATGCTTGCCAATCTCGGTCCTATCAATCAGAATCTTCGCACAGATATCAATTGCATCCCGTTCCGATGCTTCTCCCCAGACAACCGATTCACGTACGCCAGGAATCAAATTCACCAGGCACTCAATCTCTTCTGGAAAAGCCTTCTTGCCATTCGTCAAAACGATCATGGATTTGACTCGTCCTGTGATATGAATGCACCCGCGCCTATCAATATATCCCATATCTCCCGTATGAAACCATCCGTCTTCCGATATAGCATCGCGTGTTGCTTCTTCATTCTTGTAGTAACCATTCATTACACAGTCGCTTCTAGATAATATCTCACCGACTGCACCATTTTTGGTACTATCCGTATCAATTGCGGCCTCGATGTCTGTCATGGGCCTGCCAACACTACCGTAGACATTACAGGCCGACGAAGTCACACTAATAACGGGAGAAGTCTCCGTAAGTCCGTATCCCATCAGAAAATCAATTCCGAAATCGTTAAAATCCTTGATATACTTCTTATCGATTCCCGCTCCGCCGATAACCACCATTCGCAGATGTCCGCCGAATTTCTTAAGAATATCCGCAAAAACAATGCGACGGAGATCAATGTGAATGATACGCAGGAATCTTGTTATCCCGATCATTGCCGATATTAGGTTCTCTTTACCCGATTCCTCAATACTTGTCATAATCTTACTATGAACATTCTCGAAAAGAAGAGGAACGGAAACGACAACTTCTATATGCCATTCCTGAAAATTCTTAAGCAAATAGCGCAATCCATCCGAAAAACAGATCACACATCCTCGGGAAAGCAAAAACAAATCACAAGTGTTCTCAAACGTATGATGTAGAGGCAAAATAGAAAATGCCCTCTCACCCTTGTTGACAATCAGTGTCGTCGATATGCTATACACATTTGTACACACATTTTTGTGTGACAGCATAACGCCTTTGCTCGTGGCCGTCGTTCCCGATGTAAACAGAATGATTTTGGTCTCAGTCGGATCAATCTCTGTCTCGAAAAATCGCCGTTCTCCATGATTCATAGCCACTTGTCCAGATTTGATTATTTCGGAGAAATCAATGAATCGATCATCTTCTGGCCATGGCGTCTTAATCATTTCTTTATCCATACAAATAAATGAACGGATAGGAAGATCTTCCGAAGCACTTTTCTGCGCAATCGAAGTCATCATCTCGTGATGTTTGTGATGATAAAAAACGGCATGAACCTCACCGCGGCGCAGCAGACTTACCACTTCCGCTTCCGGAAGAAGTCGATCGAGCGGAACCCCAATTGAACCGCCGGATAGTATGGCGGCATATGAGACCATCCATTCATATGAGTTTTCTCCGATAACAGATATATGTTTGCCGGATAATCCAAGATCAACAATGCCTGTCCCCACCCATTCGACATCATTCACAAAATCTGAATACGTCTTGTGAATTTCTGCTTCTGCCGGTTTTTTCCGGAAAATGAACGCATCCATGCATCCATATTTCTCACGGGTATCCAAAATGAGATCCCGAAGATTCTCGTATTTGACTCCGTCACAGAGCGCTTTGCCAGTAATGGTCTGCATATTCGTCCTCCCAAACAGCATCCTTACAGAATTTCGGGAAAGGACCCGAATTCGTATTCTCATTTTAGCTCATTATTCTTATCGATCATACCATTTATCCCTCTCTACGTCTAGAAAAAAACCGTTTATTTTGATTGTCAAACTATTTTTGAAAACATTTGACATTCTTCATTTACTGATCTAGCATATAGATTGGAATTCGTTTGAAACAAACGATCCCATCTCCTAAATATATCCATCTACGAAGGGAAACAAATCCGTGAACGAAGAAGCTAATACACAAATTGCTAAAACAGATAAACCTACTTCTCACGATAAATATCCTGTCAAAAGAGGATTCATTGGTTACTTTTTCTTTTACGCCGGAACACTGGCAACTCGAATAACGCTTCGTTTTTCTGCTACAGGAAAAGAAAATATCCCAGCTAAAATTCCATATGTCATCGCCGCTAATCACGCTACATATGTCGACGGTCTCTGGATTGCCGATTTTCTGCCGAGGCAACACTTCTCCAAAATGTGTTGCCTCGCTGCCTCTGATCTTGAAACCTCTCACGGACTACTTGGTCGACTCATCATGCATGTCGGACGCGGCATAGCCGTTGATCGATACGGAAGTCCAGTCCGCGGACTGATTAAAGCCAAAAAGGAAATCGAAAATGGACACATCATGCTCGTTCATCCTGAGGGGACACGCTCCCATGACGGCAAAGTGGCACCGATGAAGGATGGTGCCGCGTATATGTCGCTAAAGGCTGGCGTCCCACTCTTACCCGTCTACATTGAAGGCGGATACGACGTCTATTCTCGTCATATGAAAAGGCCAGAGACATGGGATAAAGTCAATCACTGCAGAAAGAAAATCGTTGTCCACTATGGCAAGCCATATTACCCCGAAGATTTCGGGAAAGATGCGCACCTGTTTACGGAAACGATCTATAAATGGATGCAGGAAATGGAAGAGCAGTTCGGCAAAAAGTCCTAGCATTTGCGATTCTTTCATGATTGGGGTTCGTTCTCCTCATCACGTATAAATGCAAACATAAGTGCCTTCGGAATCACCTCAAATCGGACCTGGTGACCAAAAAAATCCTCGCCTTCATAGTTTCCACTGAGTTGAAGGTGGCTATCCTTTGAAGAGATTACGCCACTCGTAACCCGATACATATGAATCTTAGGATGATTGATGTGTGTCCCTTTCTTATATTTAGAAACCATTCGGATAAAATCCCAACGAGAAATGTCATCCGCGATGCATACTTCCAAGATGCCATCATCAAGAATCGCCATGGGTGCCGGATGAAAACCATTTCCGTAGTACTGTCCATTACAGATACTCGCAAGACAATATCTCTTCTCTCCATCGATGGAGCGTTTCTCATCCGCAAGCTCGAAAGAATATCTCATCTTGAAATTCCAACCCTGGATCAGAGAAAAGATGACAGCGATCAAATACGATTGTTTGCGAATTAAGCTCCAATGAGCCGCCGCAGTCACGATCCTTTTGGCCTTTGACTGTACCATTGTATCGAGCCCGAATGAAGTGATATTGATACTATATCGGCTCCAGAGGGGAAGGTGCTTCCCTACGGCATCATAACTATCTACCCGAATTAAATCGATCGGTCGAATTTCAAGCTTATCAATGTAGCGCAGTATTTCCTGAGGATTCGCGTATAATTTCGGTGATAGAACACACCTGGCAAAGTCATTTCCTGTTCCCATAGGAATGACACACATCGCAGTCCGTCTAAAAGCAATTGCGTTCGCAACTTCGTGAGCCGTACCATCTCCTCCGCAAGAGAAAATGATTGCATCACTCTCATAGAGATCCGCATATTGTACTGATAAAGCTCCCGCGTGTCCGGCATACTCCGTCTCATGAATATGGACATTATCGCCCAATCGTTCTTTGAGCTCGTAAATGGCCGTAACAGTAGCGCCTAATCTTTTTTTTTCTGCAAAATGGTTCAAGAGAAAGATATAATGCATAAGTCATCTCCTCTTCAAATCATAGAGTATGTCATTATAAGCGTGACAACTGATAGACCATATTTACAACGTCAGCAATTGTCTTAATTTTCTCGAGAAGCTCATCCGGCAGACGAATATCATATCCGTCCTCAAGATCTACAACGAGCTCGTATATCTGAAGTGAGTCAAGACCCAGATCAAAGACGATATCCGACGTCGAAGCTATATCCGTTGGTGACAATGATGTTAATTCAACCACCATCCGAATAATGTCATCGTAAATTTTATCCTTGCGTTTGGCATCATGTTGATCCAGAGAAAGACGTTCTCGAGGATCCCCGCTTGAATCCGAAGACTCCTGCTGCTTATCAGGCAATTTTTCAGACATTTTCTTCTGACCTCCCAGTATTGTCCGGAATTGGCCGGACAGCCGTTGAATCGTTATATTTGGCATATTGTTCCGAAACAAATGCATCTATCTGTGTTACCATCTTGGCAAGCGACTCTTGCTCGTTCTCTGCAAGCGGTTCCATAATGCGTCGTACCAATAATGCATGGAACTTCGTGTGCAGCCGATATGCCAACTTCCCTTTACGAGATAAATATACGCGAACAACACGTCGATCCTTCGTATCTCTATGTCGTTCAACATAACCTTTGCGGACCAGTCTGTCGACTGCAACCGTCAGCGTCCCTGTAGTAATCCCAAGTCGCCCGGCTGTCTCGCTCATTGCCCGTTCTTCATAGGGTCCGATCGCATCAAGCGTATGCAACTCGGCAATCGATAAATCCGGGAAATAGCCATTCGACAACGCCTTCTCTTCCGTGAGCAAAACGTTATCAAAAATGCGCAGGAGTTTCTCGGCAAAAATCTGCTCTGCAGTATTCAAGACAAGTCCCTCCTTCGGATAAATTGCTTCTGCTAAACAAATAAAAGTTCACTTCATATTACAAGTTTTCAAAGAAAAATACAATCCTTCAAAGCTGAAACAAAGCAATTTCACCAGACGCAAGTGACTTCTGCACGTCAATCGCTCGCTGATTCGTAGATCCTCTAAATCGAAGATCCATTGACTTCTTTTCTATTTCAAAACGACCGTCAATCAATATATCAACGTTCATAAGTAGATCCATATAGCCTTTTCGTTCCTTCGATAAATCAAGTAATTCTTCATACGTGTATCCGGAAAAAACGATTACAGACAGATTATGCGATCGGACAACTTTTGCCATTTGAGCAAATTCCTCTGCCTGCATAAATGGCTCTCCGCCACTAAAAGTGACTCCATCCAGTAGCGGATTCTTACATATTTCCTCAAGAATCTCTTCTCCACGAATCAGATATCCGTCTGTAAATGAATGGCTTTCTGGATTATGACATCCAACACAATAATGCGGACACCCCTGCGCAAAAATGGCATACCGCAAACCAGGTCCATCCGTTATTGATTCCTTTACTTCACCAAATAGCCTCAACATAACTCATCTAGCTCCTCAAATGTCTTCAGATTTGGATACACGCCCGCAAATAATCCTGTGCGAATAACGCGGCAGTTTGCCGCTAATTCTTGTGAATAGCGGGCGTATTCAACAAGTGCGGAGAGCAGAAGATCTGGACGCAGATTCTCATGCGACCCCGCAAGAACAACAACAGTAATATCATCCTCTTTAATCGGATCTTTTGCAATAGCATCCAATATGAGCGGCCTTATGTCGAGACTCCTCATCTGTCCTTTCGATTTCTTCTGAACGATAATTTCCTCTTTCTTAAGAAGACTTTTCACGGCACAAACAATGCCCGGTGCCTCAAGTCGGTATGTTGCAGCACTGACCAAGGCCATGATGCTCCCGTTATTTTCTTGCGTCTGCCATCCAGAAATAATTGACAGATCTGGAGGAAGATATGGGCGGACAGCAGACAGTATGTCTTGAACCGCAAGGTTCAAGACAAAGGAGACATCCAGATAGTCTCGAACAGATTCGATTCCTACGCCAAGAGGCAATGCAAATACCATGATCGGTCGCGGATTGTATCCCTGTGAATGCAAAAGGCAAAGCCCCGAACGGCGGAATGCCCGTTCAAAAGTGCGCATTAAATCCAGATGCCCAACATACGCAAGGCTTCCAGATCTCGAAAAGCGCAGACGATATACGTATCCAGTCTGATGAGGAAGCCTAGTCATTTCCAGGTCGCGCTCATTTTGATTCATAACATACTCCTCCCCCGAAAACGGCCGCACCGCAGCCCTGACAATTTTCTCGGCACGATGGTGTCACAATTGCCTGGTATGCCCGGTCACGTTCAGCAAGAAGAAAGCTCTTCTTGACTTTGCAATCCATGTGATCCCAAGGAAGGATCTCATTATCATCTCGTTGTCGAGTTGCATAGAAGGCATGGCTTAGTCCGTGCTTCTCTAGAATTGGCATCCACTTCTCCAGAGAAAAGCACTCGTCCCACGCATCGAAAATATTGCCTGCCCGGTATCCGTCAAGGAGAACCGCGCCAAGGCGTCTGTCGCCTCGGGCAATCACAACTTCCCAAATAGACGTATCCAGGTCGTGCCAGATATACTTAATGTTCTTGCTACGCAAACGGTCGCGAAGGATCATCTGTTTTTTTGTAAGTTCGTCCAGGGAATCCTGCTTCTCCCATTGGAACGGCGTAAATGGTTTGGGAATAAACATTGAGGTTGATACCGTCAGCTCCAGTTTTCTCATTCGGCTATTTGTGCGGCGACCTATCTCATAATAGAGCTTCTCAATTTTGCGAACCAATTCCGCAATACCGATTACATCTTCCATTGTCTCTGTCGGAAGTCCAAGCATGAAATAGAGTTTCACGCTGTTCCATCCGCCTTCAAAGGCGAGTTCAAGTGAAGATAGGATGTCTTCTTCCGTTATTCCTTTGTTAATCACATCGCGAAGGCGCTGGGTGCCTGCCTCTGGAGCAAACGTCAGTCCTGATTTCCGCGTGCTTGCGACTTTTTGCGATAATGCAAGTGAAAAAGAATCAACCCGCATGGAGGGAAGCGAAAGACTTGTATGATGTCCTTCATATGCCGTAAGCAGTTTATCTGTCAGCTCGGGAAGCTTCGAATAATCACTTGTTGACAAGGAAAGCATGCCCATCTCGTCATATCCTGTGTTTCTCTCAAGAGCCACGCCTTGCTCGCAAAGTGTATTAACACTTCTCTCGCGAACCGGTCGGTATATGAACCCCGCCTGGCAGAACCGGCATCCGCGTATGCATCCACGAAAAAGTTCAAGATAGGCGCGATCATGTATGACGCGCGTATTCGGTACAATCATTTCTGTCGGATATGAAGCAGTATCCATATCAAGGATAATTCGCTTGCTAACCTTATCCTTGATACCCTTCCGATTCGTCGAAATGGACGATATCGTCTGATCCTCCGCATATGTCACCGTAAAAAAGGATGGCACATACACGCCCTCAATTTTTTCTGCCTGTAAAAGGAAATCTTCCTTGGACATCTTGTTTTCTGTCTTCTTCGAATCTTTATATTGTTTCATAAGCGCCATTAGCTCGAGTATCATCTCTTCACCCTCGCCAATCATCACTAAATCAAAGCACTCCGCCATCGGCTCAATATTGAATACGACTGGACCACCAGCGACAATGATCGGATCCTCTTCGGATCGCTCAGAAGACAGTAGTGGAATCCCCGCAAGATCAAGCATCTGAAAAACGTTCGTATAGCAGAGTTCATATTGAAGTGTAAATCCCAAAATGTCAAAATCCGCAAGATTTGTTTTGGATTCTATTGAAAACAGCGGAATTTTCTTCTCTCGAAGAATGTGATCCATATCCGACCAAGGCGAAAAAGCCCGTTCACACCACACATATGGGCATGAATTGAGAACATGATATAGAATGCGAAGGGCGAGATTACTCATGCCAATCTCGTAAACATCCGGGAAACAAAATGCAAAGCGAACGTACTGTGTCTCGCCCGTTTCGGCAATCTGTTTCGTAACTTCTTCTTTAATCGTCATATTCCATTCGCCGCCGGTATATCGAGCTGGATTCTCAACTGCCAGTAAATCAGACCTCTCCAATATAACCGGTTCATACTTCTTTTTGCGCGTCATCTCAATCCTTACGCCTTTCTTGCCTGTTCGACAAATTCCATTACTTTATTGACATCTTTCATTCCATTCGTTTCAACGCCACTCGATACATCCACCACCATCGGATCAAAGAAATGAATTGCCGATTGAACCGTATCTGCCGTAAGGCCTCCGGCGATAATCGCTCGCTGCCGAATTACCTCATGTTTCTTGAGAAAAGAATGCGCTATCTCCCATGGGAAAACATGACCTGTACCACCGTCCTGCTGCTCTTTACAGGCATCTAAAATAAAGCCGGAAAAGTGTGATTCCTTAGGATAGTCCTGCATGAGCGATTCGATTTCACGATCCGACACAGCATTCACCGGAATTTTAATCCTCTGCCACAAAGAAGGTATCGAAATGATTTTTTCTGCTGCAAACGCCGCCATAAGTTCGGCAAGGAAAGACTCATTCGTATCAAAATGCAGTTGGACAACACTTACGCGAAAAGTCGACACTGCCCGAGCAATATAAGCCGGCTTCTCTGAAGCAAAAACGCCCACACGTATGATCTGCGGAAGAAGCTCCCTCGCGAGTCGATTTGCTTCCTCTGGCGATACATATCTGCGGCACATCGACATGACAAAGCCCGCATATTCTGGCGCGGCTTGATTGATGTATTTTACATCCTCTTCACGTCGCAAACCACAAATTTTGATCTTCGCCACTTCATACCTCCCCCTGACAAAACAAAGCAGACTGCGCGAATATTTTTAGCAAGCTCAGTCCCAAAGTTACGTCCGCCTGCATCTGTATCGTGCAAATCTGCCTTGCATGTATATCTATGTGATAGAATTTACAGCGAATTACTTACCGGCAAGGCGATCCTCAAGGATAGCTCTCTCCTTCTCGTAACCCGGCTTGCCAAGAAGCGCAAACATGTTCTTCTTATAGGCTTCTACGCCAGGTTGATTGAATGGGTTAACTGCCAGAAGATACCCGGAAATCCCACATGCTTTCTCGAAAAAGTAGATCATCTGTCCGACCCAGTAAGGGGTCAATTCGGGGATATGAATAATCATATTCGGAACTTTTCCGTCTACATGCGCAAGAACAGTTCCTTGAAGCGCCTTCTGATTGACCTCATTCATATCCATTCCCGATAAGAAATTCAGCCCATCCAGATTATCCTTGTCATTTGGAATTTCAAAGGATCTGCGCGCCTTATCAATCTGAACAACCGTCTCAAACAGGATACGTTGTCCATCCTGAATATACTGTCCCATGGAATGAAGATCAGTCGTGTTATCGACTCCAGCAGGGAAAATACCTCGTCCGTCTTTCCCTTCCGATTCACCAAATAGTTGCTTCCACCATTCCGTCATATAATGGAAAGACGGCTCATAATTAACCATAATCTCGGTGGAATAGCCACTTCGAAGCAGACAGTTTCGCACTGCAGCATATTGATAACAGGGATTTAGCGCAACGGAAGGCTTCTTATAGAGTGAACTGGCGTCTTTTGCACCCTTCATCAACTCGCGAATATCAATCCCCGCAACAGCGATTGGCAGAAGTCCAACGGCAGTCAGAACGGAAAATCTTCCTCCGACATCGTCCGGCACAACAAAAGTCTCATAACCTTCTTCATCGCTCAGCCCCTTAAGTGCACCCTTCTCTTTATCTGTTGTCGCATAGATACGAGCCCGAGCTTCTTGTTTTCCGTATTTCTTCTCAAGAAAAGCCCGCATGATTCGGAATGCAATCGCTGGCTCCGTCGTTGTACCTGACTTTGAAATAATGTTGACAGATACATCTTTCCCCTCTAGAAGATCAAAAAGATCCGCCATGTAGGTTGCACTAATTGAATTTCCACAGAAAAGAATCTGCGGAGCTTTTCTCGTCTTCTTGGAGACAAGGTTCGAAAACGAATGTGACAGGAGCTCGATCGCCGCACGAGCGCCCAAATAGGAACCGCCGATGCCGACAACAAGTAGCACATCCGAATCTTTTCTTATTTTTGCCGCGGCTTTTCGAATCCGGGCAAATTCATCTTTATCATACGAAAGTGGAAGGTCAAGCCAGCCAAGGAAGTCACTTCCGGGACCGGTTTTCTTATGTAGCATATCATGTGCGAGCTGTACCTGTGGTTCCATTCTTGCAACCTGGTTCTGATCAATAAAGGATAGAACGTTTGTCGTATCAAGTGTAATCATATTATTCTCCCATGTGCTTATTCATTTGACGGAAAGGAGACAAAAAATGAAGCTTGTCTCCTCTTTGCCTTGCGTCCTTGGTAAGTATAGCATTTTCCTGTGCTTCATGTGAATAGTGAGCCAAATGAAAAAGCACGAAAAAAGCATACAAATTGCATGTGTTTCGTAGCAATATGCAAATATTTGGGGGGAAAACCCGAAATGAATACGCGCAACACGCACTTCTTTTACCGCAAGTGAATAGCCATCAAACTGCAAATCCGCTATAATGATCAGAAGATCAGTCAATGGGAAAGCGAGATAACATTTTGCAAAACAATGATGTGCTTAATGGGAAAGTCATTTTATTATTTATGCTCCATCAAGTCCGAGGCGTTTGTTCTTCAGATCTGATGAAATGGGCTGTCGACTCGCTGTATCTCGATTATTTTACATATACACAAGCTAAAGAAGAACTAAAGAGAGACAAACTCATCATAGAGTCTATACGCAAGGAAGAAAAGAAGAAGGATACCCGAGGTGTACCTGTTGAGCGATGCGATATCACGCCTGAGGGAGAAGCCGTGCTACATAATCTTCTGCATACTTTGCCATCGCATGTACGTGCATATTTGACAAATGCCTCTTTGAATTGGACCCTTGAACAGGAACGTGAAGCAAATATCGAAGCAACTTATCAGGCTGACGCGAATGGCGCCTATCTGGTTCGTCTTGAGCTACTCGATGGCAGACGTATTACAGCTGATATTTGCATCAGTGTCCCCACAGCAGAAATCGCAGAACAAATATGTCGAAAGTGGAAAAAATCCCCTTTCGACATCTATGCTTCTCTTCTTAAATCATTGCAGCCAGACTTAGAGTAAATCATCACCTAATTGCAGAATCTGATCTGCAAGCAAATCAGCGTATTCGTCTATTCCGACAAGGTCCTCCTCCGTCGGAAGACCCGTAATCAAGACCGTTGGCAACCTCTTCGCATTTTTAAGACCACATGTTAGCGATTCAAAGACTTCTCCGACTTTGGTTCCCCAGCCATATGACCCTACAAGCCCAATGAATTTCGTTTTGGGGCGAAGTGCATTTGTCAGCAGAGCACAATACGCACCAGCGGGATGCGGACCGGCAAGCACCGTCGGTATGGCAAATACCACAGCCGCCGCCATAACCAGATCAAACATCACATGTCCAGATGAGACCGCAAGACTCTCCGGAGAATCACCGAGATTGCGAGATAGAACGGAAACGCCGCGACCCGCAAGTCTTAGTGACAGACGCTCCACAATAACATTTGTGCTTCCGTGCATACTTACATAAGGAATCACAACCGTATTTTCAACCTTGCTACTCGTCCATCTGTGATAATAACCAAGAATAACAGAGGGGTCCTTCCATACCGGACCATGAGAAGACGCAATCATTCTGGGTCTCATATCAGATACCAGATTCACATATTTTACGACGTGAGTCGTAAACGGCATCATAATCTCAGCAAAATAGGCTCTTGCCGCTTCCTTGATATCATGGCCTTCCGTTGCGAAAACATGTTCGGACGAATAATGTGATCCGAACAAATCGCTTGAGAACAAGATCTCCGAAGATTCTTCAAAAACCATGGTGTTATCGGGCCAATGGGCAAAGGGAATCTTGTGGAAAACCAAAGATTTATCACCAAGCGAAAGCTTGCCCTTATCCTCAATGATTTGGAATTGCTCGACAGGTGTCTGCATATGTGTTGCCATCAGTTTCGCAACATTCGCCGTCGCGACTAATTGAGCCTCTGGATATCTCTCGAGTACGGCAAGTACCGAGCCTGAGTGATCCTGCTCAGTATGCAAGATGATAATATAATCGATCTTCATGATGTGAAGATTCTTCAATTTCTCAAGGTATACGTCAACAAACTCGTAATCCACCGTATCAATAAGTGCTGTCTTCTCGCTACCTGAAATAAAGTATGAATTATATGTTGTTCCATGTGGTGTCGGCATCAGGCAGTCAAACATCTTACGATCTGGATGCTGAATCCCAACACTAAAAATATTGTCGCTGATTGTAATTGCTGGCATAATTTCCTCCTAAAGATTGAACTGAATCCATTCTACGATAACAGAATCAGAAGAGCAATGCGGTTTTCGCCCAAAAAAAGAAGTACCCTCTCATTGGTACTTCTTTTCAGGGCCTGGAAGAGTATCCCTATTAACGCTAAAAACAAGGAGATGAATTATAGCGCACTGAAACTCTCTTTCGTAGCTCCGCAGATCGGACATGTCCAATCCTCTGGAAGATCATCAAATGAAGTGCCTGCAGCAACCCCGTTATCCGGATCACCCTCAGCAGGATCATATACATATCCACATAGGTCACATACATATTTATCCATATCAAGTCCTCCTAGCTGTTTTCTGCTTTCATTCTACAGTAACAAATAGGACAAAAGATGGCAAAACTGTAACCATTCTGCGAGCAAACAGAGAATACGGAAATAAAACCGAGAAAATTCCCCGTTTATTCAATATAGTCGAATTCTAAATCGTACATTTTGACAAGATCCCCTTCTTGAATCCCTGATCGTTTCAGCTCGTCTATCACGCCACGTTTGCGGATAATACGCTGAAAGTATTGGAGAGAATCTGAATCATCAAAGTTCGTCGAATTGACTAAGTTCTGTATCCATGGGCCTTGGACAGAGAATTCTTTCCCAGTACGAACGACTGTGAAAAGTTGCTCTGCTTCATATCGGAAAATGGCTTCTTCCGTTGTCTGCTTAACGAGGATCGTTTGCGGCAATGTGGCAAGCTTAGCCGCAACTGCATTCATAAGGTTTTTGGTGCCTTCGCCGATAGCTGCAGAGATAAGAAAAACCTCGTATCCGCGCTTATTCATCTCACTCACAAATGACTGAATCATGTCCGGTGTTGCCTGATCAACTTTATTTGCCGCAACAATCTGTGGTCTGGACTCAAGAACTGGATTGAACATTGTCAGTTCCTGATTAATCTGATCAAAATCTGCAATGGGATCTCTTCCCTCACTACCTGAAACGTCCACAACATGTATCAGAAGTCTTGTCCGCTCAATATGGCGAAGAAAATCATGGCCCAGACCCGCGCCTTCATGGGCTCCTTCAATAATTCCCGGAATATCTGCCACCACGAAACTTGTGTCTCCGACAACGGCGACACCAAGAACCGGATCAACCGTTGTGAAATGATAATCCGCAACTTTGGGCCTTGCGGCAGAAATCACAGACAGCAGAGTTGACTTGCCAACATTGGGAAATCCGATAAGTCCCACATCTGCAAGTAGCTTAAGCTCCACAGAAACTTCAACCTCGTCACCCGGAATACCAGCGCGGGCAAACTGTGGTGCCTGACGAATCGAATTCGAAAAATGAATGTTTCCCTGACCGCCTCTGCCGCCATGCGCAACGACTACTTCTTGCCCAACTTCTGTCAGATCAGCAATCATACGACCAGATTCGATATCGGTAATCAGCGTGCCAACGGGTACGGCAATCCGCAAATTCTCTGCGCTTCGCCCATACATTTTTTTACGGAGACCTTTGCCTCCATCTTCAGCAACAAACTTTCTCTTGAATCGAAAGCTCTGAAGAGTCGAAATGTTATCCGACGCATAGAAAATCACATCGCCGCCTTTGCCGCCATCGCCGCCATCAGGACCGCCATTCGTCACGTATTTTGCTGTGTGAAAAGATACCATTCCATCACCGCCGTTTCCGGCTTTAACAAAAATCTTCGCATGATCAATCAGCATTTTTTCTCCTCTCATGCCTTCCGTACATGAAAAAGGTTCAGCCAATGAAAAACAATCATCTGGCCGAACCTCTTTATTAGCGCAACTTACATACCAGAAAATTACTCAACGGGGTAAACGCTGACTTTCTTCTTATCACGACCAAGGCGCTCATACTTCACACATCCATCCACTCTGGAATAAAGTGTATCGTCTGATCCTATCCCAACATTGGTGCCGGGATGAATCTTCGTTCCGCGCTGTCTGACAAGTATATTGCCTGCGATAACAGCCTGTCCATCACCCTTCTTAGCACCAAGTCTCTTGGATTCTGAGTCACGGCCATTCTTGGTCGAACCCATTCCCTTCTTATGCGCGAAGAGCTGTAAATTCATCTTTATCATTGCTTACACCTCCAACTTCTCATCGATTATTTCAATAACTCGAACATATTGATCACCGTAATCCTCAAATACAGACATCTCCAACTGGAGAAAACCAATTCTTGTTGTCTGAAGGATGATCTGCGAGACAGATTCCTTGCCTTTGGCTAATTCTTCTTGCGAAAGAAAAATCTCTGATTTCTCGTCTGCAGAAATCCGGTAAAAATCCGAAAGACCACATAAATCATCTAGTGCGCCAATTGCCGTATACACAAGCGTTGATGCGGCGGAACAAATAATATCCGCGCCTTCCTCTTTGTAACCAGAAAGACCCGATACGATGATAGAGGCAATTAGCCCCGATTCATCCTTTCGTATCTCCACAGTAATCATACGCGTGTCTCCCGAATCAGGCGTTAATTGCCGTGATACGAACTCTGGTATAAGGCTGTCTGTGTCCGTTCTTACGACGGTAACCCTTCTTCGCCTTGTACTTGTAAATAACAATCTTCTTCTCTTTGCCGTGCTTAACTATCTCGCCAGAAACCGTGGCTGTTTTTACAGCTGGTCCTGCTGAAATACCGGATTCATCACCAATCGCAAGAACTGCATCGAATGTTACCTTCTCACCAGATTCTCCTTCGAGTTTCTCAATGAAAACTTCTTCTCCAACAGTCACCTTGTATTGTTTTCCGCCTGTGGTAATTACTGCATACATAGTATCGTTTCCCTCCTGTCTTCCAGTCTCGCTGCTTGTCCGAGGCATCTGCATAAGCAGCATTTCATAGCCTGGCGCACGCGGTCACCCGAAAATAATACCACGCAGCGTTCAGAATGTCAAAAGAATATTTTGCAGTCGCAGAAGGTTCTTCGGGTACTCCCCGTATGCCGATTGCGCCCGCGTTGCTGTAATATGCGAGACGCACGCATTTATGATTCACTGGAATGCGTGTAATCCAAAACAGATGCCCCATAATGAATGGAGGCCGAAAGCTCCGTGGTACGGCCCTCTCCAGTATATTTCCCCGTCATTCGATCTATGAGTAGCTTAGCCGAAGTCTGCCCGATTGCAACCATTGGCTGAACGCCAATGGTTAATTTGGGATGATAGATGCGCGCTATTGTCTGATTTTCGAAACCGACAAAAGAGACATCTTCAGGGATTCGAAGACCTTTCTCATTCAAATATGTCAGCGCACCGACAGTAAGATCATAACCCGTCGTAAATACGGCCGTCGGAGGATCAGGAAGCTGAAGGAATTTTCTGACGCCGTCATATCCGCTCTCCTCAGCAATGCTTCGTAGAAACAGATAATCTGGATTCATTTCAATCCCAGCATTCCGTAATGCCTGACAGTAGCCATCAACACGCTCATCCGTAGTCAATACCCCGGCCGCACCACTAATTAATCCGATACGCTTATGTCCATAATCAATTAAATGTTTTGTAATCTGCATAGTAATGTCCATGTTGTTTATGAGAACACAATCATGCGAGGTTTCGGATACTTTGACGTCAACAAAGACCACCGGCGTGCCCAGCATCTCTGTGCGTGCCAGATCACTCTTCTTAACATTGATTGGCTGCATGATAATGCCATCAACCTGTTTGTTCAATAGAAAATCCAATTTGGATTTTGCGCTAAGCGGGTTGCTCTCCGAATAATCACAGATAATCGTACTATATCCATGCAAAAACAGTTCATTGTCAATCGTCGATAGAATGGAAATGCCAAAATAGTCGGCCAAACTTGGGATCAGCACGCCTACCGTCATGCTTCGTCTTGTTTTCATTCCTCGCGCGACCGTATTAACCTGATAATGAAGAGTCGAAATTGCCTCGCGAATTGCAATGCGATTCTCTTCGAGAACATTTCCACCATTGAGATATTTTGACACCGTAGCAATTGAAACCCCTGCTTTTTTGGCAACATCTTTAATTGTTGAGAACATCTTCTGCCTCCATTCGCAAGGTAAGATCGTTATGCTTACCATATTGGCTTCTTCAAACGAAATATATGACTTATGATAGCGATTCCGCTTGCTTCCTGCAAGACCAAATAAATCAAGTGCGTGCTATGCAAAGGGACTTACATAACAAGGAACGTGTAGACGACGGCAAACAGCAAAGCAGATAGCCACGCTGACCCGCTAATATCTTTGAAAATCCGCATAATCAAAGAGGCGAAAAGAAGTGAAAGAAAGTATATGATGGCCAAAGAGA
>JBPOHB010000008.1:0-1686 GCA_052036055.1 Bacillota bacterium
ACAATCTTGCAACGCGAAATAACCACCAAGAAGAAAAAGAAACTACCGGTAGAACAGGATCAGCTGGATCTTAACACAGCTCTAATGGGAGCAAAGATGCTTGATGTAACACAAAAAATTGTCTTCATAGACAGTATTGTCACATCTTACGATAATTTTATCGCAAACATCTTCTTATCTCCGGAATCCGGCTCCATACAGACCTACAATAAATTCTTCAATATCTCAAAACAACCGAATGCGTACGTCTATCTGAACGAATTCGGCAATAAGTGTTACTACTCTCTGGGCGATTCGTCACAGAATATGAAACTATACACCAGTGAGAAGCTAGCAGGTAAATGGAGCGATCGAATGCCGCTGAATGGACTGGAACACATATCCAACCAGTTGAACTATCCCTATATGATGACAGACGGAACCACCCTATATTTCGCGGCAACAGGTCCGGAAAGCCTAGGAGGTTATGATATCTTTGTTACCAGATATGATTCTGAATCGGGAAAATACCTAAAACCGGAGAATCTTGGTATGCCATTCAATTCTCCTGCCAACGATTACATGTATGCCGAGGATGACATCAATAATATCGGATGGTTTGTGACAGACCGTAATCAACCTGAGGGCAAGGTCTGTATATACATCTTTATCCCGTCTGAAACAAGACAGGTATATGACAAGACCAAATCAACAGAACAAGAGATTATCAGAGCTGCATGCATCAACAGGATTGCTGACACCTGGGGAAACGGCAAGGACAGGCAGAAAGCACTCACACGACTTCACAATGCGATGAAGAGCAAAGACAAGAAGAGCAACAGTGACGGTGACACATTCTCGTTTATCATTAATGACAATGTCACCTATAACAGCATCAATGAATTCAAATCAGATATAGCCAAACAGAAGATTTCTGATCTTCTGGACAAGCAGAAACACCTGACGGAAATCATCAGTGAAACTGAAGAGATGCGGGATCAATATATATCTGCTGACAGTCAACAGAAACTGACCTTGAAGCCACAGATTCTTCGCGCCGAGAAAGAGACGGAATCACTACAGAAAGAGATAAACGAGCTAGAGAAACTGATTAGAAATACGGAGATAAAATATATTAAATAAACAATGAAGCTATGAAGAAGTATTTTGCTGAATCTGAATTAATTATCAATTCTGACGGAAGTATCTTCCATCTACATGTAAAACCATCTCAGATATCTGACAAGATTATACTTGTAGGTGACCCGGGAAGAGTAAATGTTGTTGCTTCTCACTTCGAAAAACAGGAGTGCGACATACAGAGTCGTGAATTTCATACGATCACAGGTACCTATAAAGGCAAGCGTGTGAGCGTTGTTTCCACAGGTATCGGATGTGATAATATCGACATTGTATTGAATGAGCTTGACGCTCTGGTCAACATTGATTTTCAAACCAGAACAGCAAAAGAGCAGCTGCACAGTCTGACACTCGTAAGATGTGGCACCTGCGGAGGTCTTCAGCCCAATACTCCTTCTGGAACTTATATAGCCACTGTAAAAAGTATCGGTTTTGACGGGCTTCTCAATTTCTATGCAGGAAGAAACGAGGTGTGCGATCTTGAGTTCGAGAAAGCATTCACCGACCACATGCATTGGAACAAACAACTTTGTGCTCCTTACGTCATTGACGGCGACGAAGAGTTAA
>JBPOHB010000159.1:0-18556 GCA_052036055.1 Bacillota bacterium
AGTTAGCAAGATTGCTGAGAAACTTGTCACGAAAGCGATTCGCGAAAGAGAGAACTTCACCTCAAAGGAAGTTACATATTCTTCTGCGAAACTTGACTCGAAGGGCAAGAAAGTTCTTGTTTCGAAGAAGTCCAAAAACGGCGCAGAGTATGATGTTGTGGATCGCGAAATTAAGAAGAAGATGGTTCAGGTTGATGCTTCTTCCCGTCTTGCGGCAAGAAGAAAGATGGCTTACTGGCTCAGAAAGAGCCATGACGCTGATAGAAATACCGTTAATCCAGTCAACTTTCTTTTTAATGAAATTGCACCAAAGTACGTGGGGAGAACGGGTGGATACACTCGCATCATCAAGCTTGGCGCACGAAGAGGCGATGCATCAGAAATGGCTCGTTTAGAGTTCGTTTGAGTATTGCATTTCCCAGTTATTGAATTTGAACGAAAAGGGTAACGGTGTGCGCATGTATACCGCGCCCTTTTCTTTTAGGAGTACATGTCAATGAGTGAAATGAATTCGGATCAGCATGCTGTTGAAGAGAATAGAGATGTCGTTGCAAGAAACGTCTCTTTTTCCTATGCTCATTCGGAATCGCATCCAGTACGGGCGCTTGACGATATATCCATTGATCTCGTTCACGGTAAACATGTTGCACTTCTCGGACGAAATGGTTCGGGCAAATCGACTATGGCGAGGCTCATTGATGTGCTTGAGACGCCTGATGCGGGCTCCATCATGGTTTTGGGGAAAGACACAATGTCTGAGGAGGATTTTTGGGAGATTCGAAAATCCTGCGGCATGGTTTTTCAAAACCCAGATAATCAGATTGTGGGAACGCTTGTTGAAGAAGATGTGGCTTTTGGTCCGGAGAATCTGGGAATTCCTTCTCCGGAAATCCGTGTTTTGGTGGACGAAGCTCTGCGTTATGTCGGTTTATCTGACTATGCGAAGAGGCAGCCTTCTCAACTTTCGGGGGGGCAGAAGCAGAAACTTGCTATTGCCGGCATTCTGGCAATGATGCCAAAGATTCTGATACTTGATGAATCCACATCTATGCTTGATCCGATTAGCCGAGATGAATTTCTTTCGGTGGTAGATCGTCTGATTAAGGAGAAGGAAATGACCGTCCTTCACATCACCCACGATATGGAAGAAGCCTGCTTGGCCGATTATGTTTATGTATTAGCAAAAGGAAAAATCGCTCTTCACGGCACGCCTGGCGAAGTATTTTCTCATGTTGAGCAAATACAAGGGCTTGGTCTTGTCGCTCCCGTATACGCCGAGCTTGCATATTGTGTATCCGATAGAATCGGTGTTCGTATCAATCGCGAGACGTTGTTTTCGAGAAAAACAGCCCGCGCTGAGCTGATACGCATTTTATCTATGGCAAATTGGAGCGAGATGAACGTGCCAATTGAGAAACAAGTGGCTTCTCAATTGCCGGAAGAGAAGGATGCAAAGGTGATTCTGGAAGTGAATCAGTTATCTTTCGCATATGAGAAAGGTAAGAAGTCAGCCATTTCATCGCTCTCGTTTTCCGTTAGAAAAGGAGAAATTTTTGCGGTTATCGGTCACAGCGGTTCAGGGAAGACGACATTGATTTCTCATTTGAATGGCTTGCTTCGGCCACAGGAAGGCGATGTTTTTCTGACACTTGATGACGGCGGAAGAAGATTATCAACGCGCGTAAATAGTGACGTGAAAGAAATCAGAAGACATGTGGGTCTTCTGTTTCAGTACCCTGAGTATCAGCTCTTTGAAGAGACGGTGGAGAAAGATATTGCATTCGGCCCGACGAAGCTTGGCATGTCTTCGGAGGAGATATCTCGAAGAACGCACGAGGCGATTTCACTTGTAGGTCTTGATGAGGAGATCTTAGCAAGATCACCTTTTGAACTTTCGGGCGGACAGAAGAGACGCGTTGCCTTCGCAGGGGTACTTGCGATGAATCCCGACGTGCTTGTGCTTGATGAACCGGCGGCAGGACTTGATCCGGCGGGACGAAAAGAAATTTTCGAATATGCTTTGCAGCTTAAGAAGATGGGGAAGACCATTATTTTGGTTTCTCATAACATGAATGAAGCAGCAAAATATGCAGATCGGCTTCTGGTTTTATCATCTGGCGTTGCACATGGCCCGATGACACCGAAAGAATTGTTTGAGCAGGAAGATTACGCGCGTTCGCTTGGCATTGCACAGGTTGAGTTGGTATCTTGCCTGAAAGAATGTAGCCGAATATTTCCGGGTATCGAGACCTGTGTTTTTTCTGTAAGCGAGGCAGCAGACATCTTAATTCGAGCAGCATATTCACGAAATGTATCGGAAAAAGGATGTGGCGCCGATGATTAAAGATATTACGATCGGTCGTTACTATCAGGGAGACTCCGTTCTCCACCGCCTTGATCCGAGAGTCAAGATCTTCCTTTGTGCGCTCTACATGATTGCTATATTTATTCTGTCGACGGCGCCGGCGCTGATCGCTACGATTGCCGTTGTGACTTTTCTTGCGATTTTATCCGCGGTTCCGCCTCGTGTTATTATGGGCACGATTCGGCCGATTCTATTTCTTTTGTTTTTTATTCTCGTCTTAAATGCGCTTACGATAAGAACGGGAAATACCCTTTTTGCTTTTTCGTTCATCAAAATAACGGATACTGGTATGAAAACAGCCGTCTTGATGACGCTTCGACTACTGCTTCTTGTTGTGGGAACCAGTATCCTTCTGACGTTGACGACAACGCCTCTGCTTATGGCAGATTCTCTTGAAAGCCTTTTTGGGCCGCTCAAGAAGATTCATATCCCGGTTCACGAGATGGCAATGATGATGTCTATTGCACTGCGATTTGTGCCAACGCTTGTGGAGGAGACGGACAAGATCATGAAGGCGCAGGCGGCAAGAGGTGCCGAGTATGATACAGGCAATCTCTTTGCGCGGGCGAAAGGATATGTATCTGTTCTGGTTCCGCTGTTTGTCAGTGCCTTCAAACGTGCGGAGGAGCTTGCTGTCGCTATGGATGCCAGGTGCTATCGGGGCGGTGAGGGAAGAACCAAACTCCGCATCTTACGAATCACAAAAGGCGATATCTTCTGGCTTTTCTTCCTTTCTTTCCTTGCGATTGCGCTAATTCTTCTGGATTTATATGTAAAAATAAGATAAAATCAAGTTTAGTTCTAGCATAGTATTGTCGTATCGGAGTCAATCTTTTACGGCGTGACAACATAAAAGAACGCGGAGAGTGTCATATGAAGTATTTTGTCGGCATAGATTTGGGTGGGACAAACATCAAGGCGGGTATCGTAAATGAATTTGGTGAGATTCTTAACAAGAAGAGTGTGAAGACAAATGCCGGAAGAGGGATGGAAGATATCGTAAGTGATATGGGTCATCTCGCGATTGAAGTGATTGCAGAGGCGGGTCTTTCACAGACGGATATCGAAGCGATCGGAATCGGATCCCCCGGAACACCCGATAATAAGACCGGCTATCTTGTGTATTCGAACAATTTGCCCTTTAATATGACACCTATGAGATCAATGATCCGCAAAATGATTGACCTCCCTGTTTATATTGATAATGATGCGAATTGTGCCGCTATGGCTGAAAGCGTTGCAGGCGCTGCAAAGGGCGCTGCGGATTCGGTTACGATTACGCTTGGAACCGGTATCGGGTGCGGCGTTATAATTAACAGACGTATCTATTCAGGATTCAATCAGGCGGGCTCGGAATTTGGACACACCGTTCTTGTGGCAGGCGGAGAACCTTGCACTTGTGGTCGGAAGGGCTGTTTTGAATCCTATGGATCGGCAACGGCTTTGATTCGTATGACAAAAGAAGCAACAGCAGCACATCCAGAGACGAAGATGAACGAATTAATTGCCGCAAGAGATGGGAAGGTGAATGCGAAAATTGCATTTGACGCCATGCATCTCGGAGACAAAGTGGGCGCAGATTTGGTTGAAATGTATCTCGAATATCTTTCTGATGGACTTGCAAACGTAATCAATGCATTTATGCCAGAGATTCTGGTCATTGGCGGTGGCGTGTGTAATGAGGGAGATCCGCTTCTGATACCACTTCGTGAGAAGACGCTTAGCAAACCATATTTTGGCCCGGGTGTACGGAAAACAGAGATTCGTCTGGCGGAAATGGGAAATGATGCGGGTATTGTCGGTGCTGCAATGATGGGAAAATCTTGTATGGATGATGCTATGCCGGGCTGATTTTCGGAAAGGCAAGGATGATTTGATAAACTGCGACTGTCCGATACGATTGGCACTCATGACCGAATATGACGGGACGGATTTTGTCGGCTTTCAGAGGCAAAATAACGGAAGGTCGGTTCAGGGAGTTTTGGAGAAGGCACTTGAGAAAGTGTATGGTCGTCCATTAACGCTTTATGGATGTAGCCGGACGGATTCCGGTGTGCATGCCAAGGGACATGTCTCGCATGTGGACGTCCCCTTTCACATTTTGCAGGACAAGATTCCCCTTGCGCTGAATGCGCTCCTTCCAGAGGATGTTTCGGTGCGAAAAGCGGCTGAAGTCACAAATCAGTTTCATGCAAGATTTGGATCGGGTGGGAAAGAGTACGTCTATCGTATTTGCAATTCGGCGACAAGACCGGCGATAGAACGAAGATGGGTCGCGCACGTTCCCGGTTACCTGGATATTGATCGCATGAAGTGTGCGGCGGCAGTATTTGAGGGCGAACATGACTTCTCAGCATTTTGTGCAAAGGCAGGTCTTCATTGTAATCCAATCAGAGAAATACGATCTGTTTGCGTGAATAACTGCGTAGAAACGAATCTGATTGAAATACGTGTAAACGGCAAATCTTTTCTATATAATATGGTGAGAATTATGGCGGGAACGATTCTATACGCTGGGCAGAACAAGATCCTTCCAGAGGAGATTGCTGAACTCTTTCAGACACATAACCGAAGAAATGCTGGCAAGACGATGCCGGCGAAAGGCTTAACGCTTGAACGCGTTTTTTATCAAGAAGATCCATTTGGGAAGACCAATAGCTACTCAGACATTTCCGAGCATTCTTGACTCGTGAAATGATTATGGATATCGTTATAGCAAATGAAGAAGATTATTTGGGGGTTCACATGACAAACGAAGATGTTGATGCAAATCAGACGGAGAAAAAGGGTAATCGCACAGGGAAGAATCATACAGTACGCATCGCTGCGTTACTTGTGTTTTCTTGTGTGCTGTTTTTCTTCTCAGGATATACTTGGGGAAACCATGCAAGCAAGGCCTCTGCAGTTGAGACTGTTCCAGCTCAGATAATCCCGGTTGATTTACCGGATTACACATTGATTCAACTTCCGAGTGAATCGGATATCCAATCGATGGGGTATGTGATTGTTACAAAGGATAACCGCGTCATTGTAGTGGACGGCGGCGTTATCGGGTCAACAGATCGGCTATATGAGATTCTTGCCAAATTCGGCGGGCATGTTGACGCGTGGCTTGTGACACATCCGCACATTGACCATGTGACGGCGCTAGAAAATATGCAGACACTCCATCCAGACATTACGATAGACAAAATTTATGGCACCTTGCTTGACTACGATTTGGCACAAACGTATGAGCCGGATTTTGCCGACAACGTGAAAACGTTTAATGATTATATTGCGACTGTTTCCGATCGATTCCAGTCTGTGACAACGGGCATGGTGATTACGGTAGGGAATTTGTCAATCGAGGTATTACAAGCAGGGGATCCTGCGGAGACAGAGAATTATGTCAATAATCAAAGTGTTGTCTATCGTATCGGAACGGCCGAGGAGAAGGTGCTTTTCTTGGGGGATCTTGGCGCCGAAGGCGGTGCTCTTCTCGCGCAGACTTACGGAGACGGCCTGAATACGGATATTGTCCAGATGGCGCACCATGGTCAGGCGGGCGTCACCCAAGATGTCTACCAGTTGATTTTTCCGAAGTACTGTCTGTGGCCAACGCCTGCCTACCAATGGATGAATGAGTATCAGCCGGGAGATCCATATGATTCTGGCACTTTGGAAACTATGACAACAAGGCTATGGATGGATGAGTTATCTACGCAGAACATTATTTCGAAAGATGGTTGCGCCGTTCTGACTGTTACGGGAACATCGGTGATCGTGGCGCAGTATCCTGATCAGACGGCATATGTTCATGCCACATAGAAGACAAGGGATTTCCCTTTTAGGTATTACGAATCGGTTATGAAGTAAGAAAAGGGGCATTTTCTGAAAGGAGTACTTCAAATGGATATGAATTGGACGAGTCGGACAAATATGAGTATGCTTACGGACTTCTACGAGCTTACAATGGGCAAGGGTTACCTTGATCAAGATCTTGTTGATAGAATTGCATATTTCGATTTATTCTTTCGGCAGGTTCCCGAGCAGGGCGGATATGCAATTATGGCAGGGGTCGAGCAAATTGTCGACTACCTGAAGAATCTTCATTTTACGGAGGAAGATATTGCATTTCTGCGGTCAACAAGGTCGTTTGATGAACGCTTCCTGACCTATCTTTCTGATTTTTCCTTCTCGTGCGATGTCTGGGCGATTCCGGAAGGAACCCCGGTTTTCCCAGGTGAGCCGCTTGTGAAGGTTAGGGGACCCATTATTCAGGCACAGATGATCGAGACAATGCTGCTTGTCACAATTAATCACCAAAGTCTGATTGCAACAAAGACCGCACGCATTGTTCGTTCGGCAAAAGGTCGAGCGGTTATGGAGTTTGGCGCGAGACGTGCGCAAGGATATGATGCATCTGTTTTAGGTGCCCGTGCGGCATATATTGCTGGTGCGGCAGGAACCTCTTGTACGATCTGCGGACAACAGTTTGGCATTCCGCTTTCCGGAACGATGGCGCACAGTTGGGTACAACTATTTGACACCGAATTTGACGCATTCAAGGCATATGCGCTTTCGTATCCGAAGAAGACCATTCTCCTGATCGATACGTATAATGTACTTAAGTCGGGACTTCCCAATGCCATTCGCGTGGCGCACGAAGTGCTCGAGCCGCTTGGAGAGAGGCTTCTGGGCATTCGGATCGACAGTGGTGACCTGACATATCTGACACAAGAAGCAAGAAAAATTCTTGACGAGGCAGGTCTTCCGGACTGTAAGATCACTGCAAGTAACGCGCTGGATGAATATCTAATCCGCGATCTGATTTTGCAAGGGGCATGTATTGACTCCTTTGGTGTAGGAGAAAGGCTTATTACATCAAGAGCTGAACCTGTGTTTGGTGGTGTATATAAGCTCTGTGCGATTGAGAAAGACGGCGAGATCATTCCCAAAATGAAGATTTCAGAGAACGTTGGCAAGGTCACAACCCCGTGCAGTAAAGACGTGTTTCGTTTCTACGACAAAAAGACGGGGAAGGCAATGGCAGATGTGATTGCGATTTTTGGCGAAGAGATCAACGAGGAAGAGCCGTATGAGATTTTCGACCCTTTGCAGACATGGAAAAGGAAGGTCATATCACATTATTTTGTTCGGAAGTTACTTGTCCCCATTTTTGTGGAGGGAAAATGCGTATATGAGAATCCAAGCATAGAGGAGATGCGCACGTACTGCGCCACGGAAATCGAATCTTTGTGGGAATCGGTCAAGCGATTTGAAAATCCACAGACCTATTATGTGGATCTATCAGATAAATTATGGAATGTTAGGAATGGTATTTTGCACGAGCATAAGTCAGTATAATGAATAGAAAGAGGAGGATGCCTGCGAAGGATTAGGCTCGCTTGATTTGCAGGCAAAATGGAAAATGACACATCCAATCGTAACAATAGAAATGGAAAATGGTGGGATCATCAAAGCCGAACTATACGAAGATGTTGCACCGATTAGCGTAGAGAACTTCATAGCTCTTATTCAGAAGGGGTTTTATGATGGTCTGATTTTTCACAGAGTGATTCCTGGATTTATGATACAGGGCGGATGCCCGCAGAAAACCGGAACGGGTGGCCCTGGCTACCAGATTAAAGGCGAGTTCTCCGCAAATGGGGTGAATAATCCAATTCGTCACACCAGAGGCGTACTATCTATGGCTCGCTCAATGATGCCCAATTCGGCCGGAAGCCAGTTTTTCCTCATGCATCAGGATTCGCCTCACCTTGACGGGCAATATGCTGCTTTTGGCAAAGTAATCGAGGGTCTCGATGTCGTTGATGAGATTGCAAGTACACCTACGGGAAGTCAGGATCGGCCGAAAACGGAACAAGTTATGAAGAAAGTAACAGTCATTGTTGCGTAGTTCTGGCTTCAGGCACAGACCATGCCGTTTTCGTGAAGGAGATCGAAATGATTGAACGAAAATCTTTAGATGATAAGAACCGATCTGCAAGGAAGCTTCATTCTGCTCCGGTCATCAGTTTTTTCTTTACGGCAGCGTCACTTCTAGTCCTTTTTGCAGTTCTGGGTCTTTCACCTTTTGGCTCCCAGTCAATACTTGTGTCCGATCTAGCCGCCCAATTTGCGCCGGATCTGGTTGCATTTAAGCATCAGCTTCTGTCCGGTCGGAGTCTGGACTATTCCTTTCTCATCGGGCTGGGGAAGAGTACAAGCGGCTTTTTCGCGTACTATTTGTCGAGCCCGTTTAATATTCTGATCCTCTTGTTTCCGGCTTCCCATATTTCGGAGGCCGTCCTGCTTATTATGGTGCTCAAATTATCTCTTGCCGGCGCATTTATGACGCTTTATCTGCGTTCATTCTTTAAAAGCAGTGCACCGATGTCAATACTATTTGGCATGCTGTACTCGTTTTCCACATACGCCATCGTATTTATGATGATTATCAGCTGGATGGATGGCCTCATGCTTCTGCCGCTTGTCATCTATTTCGCAGAGAAATTTCTGCATGATCAGAAAAATGCATGGAAGGTAATTCTTGTGCTTTTCTGGTTGTTCGTTTCAAATTTCTATATCGCATATATGGTTGGCATTTTTTCATTTCTATATTTGATCATGCGTTATTTCGGCGAGAAAAAGAGAGATGCGGATGAACGGAAAAAAGGAATCATAATCGCATTTCAGTATGTTGGCTGTGCGCTTGTTTCCGCCGCCATGACGGCCGCCGTTCTTCTCCCGAGCGGGATAGACATTCTTGCCAATTCAGATTCAAGAATCTATTCGCAAAGCTTGGACTCCAATTTCTCGTGGCTTACATTCTTGAATAATTTCTTTCTGGGCTCGTTTGATGAATTATCTTCCAATTCGCCTCTGGTTTTTTGTGGAACCGCGATTCTTCTCTTGGTTGCTTTGTTCTTTTTGAATCCGGATTTTTCCCGGAGACACAAAACGGTGGTTGGAGCCTCCATCATTTTCATGCTTGTGAGCTTCAATTTCCCATATCTTGATTTGGCTTGGCAACTTTTTGACAAACCAAACTGGTTCTTATATCGATATTCCTTTCTTCTGATTGCGATTTTTCTCTGCACGGCGTATGCATCGTATCTTCATTTGCAATCAATTAGCAAGAGAAGCTTTGCCATCATTGGATTGGTGTTTCTTGCTGCGCTTTTTTTCGTGCAGCGTTTTGGAGACCTGAACGAAGAAGGCGATCGGTTCTATTTGATCGTACTGTTTCTTCTTGCTGATTTGCTTCTGTTATATTTGCGAACGCTTACCCATTTTCCTCGTGCATTTCGAAACATGGGAAAACTGATTCCCGCGATCCTCTCGTCAGTGATTATTGTTGAAATGGTTTTCATTAATCCTATGTATGTGAGAAATGATGCATTGGGCGGAACGATTGATGATGATACGATTTCTGATACCATTACGCAGCTAGATGATTTGGTAGCGGAGGCAGAGGACGATGCCGATCAGGATCATGTCGCCTTTTATCGCATGGAATCGAATGGTCAATTATCCACTTTGGTATTTCAGATGAATGCGGGACTCTATTTGGATTATCATGCGATCTCAACATTCAATTCCTGTGCAAACCATTCGGTTAATCGCTTTCTAAAGCAATTTGGGATGGCGGCAAATTATAATTATGCGGCGCTTGACTATTTGTACCCTTCGGTTGTTACGGATTCTATTTTGGGGGTCAGATATTTGCTCTCAAGTTCGAAGATAGATACGAATTACGAGGTGCTTGATACGAGTGAGAATGGTGACTATGTCGTAGCAAGTAATGATTCGGCACTTCCGATTCTGTACCTTGTCGAGCCGGATGCGAACGATTTTGACTTCTATTCGCTTGAGACGCATCCGGAGGGTAAAGATCCTTTCGCATTCCAAAATGATTTTCTCGCTTCATTTTTCGGATCGGATGCCTTCGAAGAGCCCGTCTACTATGAAGCGGAATCTTCTGCCGTTACGGTCTATAACGGAATATTACGAGAAGCAACTCCGGCAGAAAGAGATTCGGACGACTCGTCATCGACGACGGATTCGAATGATACCACATCAGATGAATCTGTTGAAGACGAAGATCCACTTGGTGAAGAGCCAGTCGGTGTAAATAATCAATACCAAACCACGTATCTTCGGATCAATTCTACGGAAGAGATTGCTCTTACGTATAGTATCCACGTGACGAGTAATGATATGCTCTATTTTTCGGTTCCGGCTGTCGGTGAAAATGATGATTATGATGTGTATGTTGACGGAGAATTCTTCTGTGCAATCGACAGTTCGCACTACACGGAGATTTTCTCGCTCGGCAAACAGGATGTTGGCGATGATGTAAGTATTGAGCTACGTGCAGACGCGGATACGCTTTCGATTATGGATCCTTGTTTCTATTACTGTGATGCGGACTTGTTTGAGGCGCAATTAGACGACGCGGATCCGACTGCCGGTATTTCCGATTTGTATGTTGAAGACGGATACGTGACGGCAAGTGTATCTTGTAGCAAGGATCAATTGCTTTTCACAAGCATTCCTTATGAAGCAGGCTGGACGCTCTATGTTGATGGAACCGAAACAGATATTGCGGTTTTCCAAGATGCAATGATCAGCGTCCCGCTAAGCAGCGGAAATCATACGATCAAGCTTGTATTTAAGACGCCGGGGCAAATAACCGGGTGCGTCATATCGGGAATAGGATTTCTGGGCTTTGCCTTGGTGTGTGTTCAATCAAGAAGAAGAAAGGCCACTGTCAAATGAAGAAGTGGGAAACGTCTTTTGTGGCACTTCTTAGCGAATATGGCACAGAATTTGTCAGCGGCGAAGAACTTGCCGAAAGACTTGGGTGCTCTCGAGCAGCAGTCTGGAAGAAGGTAGCCAATCTGCGCAAGGAAGGATATCCGATTGAGGCAGTGACCAACCGAGGGTATCGCCTCAATCGAGAATACGAGCACAGTATTATTCTTGCGCTTCGTCGTGCGGAGCTTCTTGGGATATTTACTCCGATCGTGTTGCAGACAGTAGCCTCAACGAATCTTTTCGCGAAAAACGCCGCCGCTATGGACGCGAAGGAACTGTCTGTCTATGTTTCCGCAAGGCAAACAGAAGGGCGTGGACGGCGCGGGAATAAATGGATTTCGGATTCGGAAGATGGTCTGTGGTTCTCCGTCATTTTTCGCCCGAAAATGAAAACGAGCATGGCTCCCATGCTGACACTGCTCATGGGTTTATGTGTTTCAGAGGCACTTCGTGAGGATTTCGGCGCAAATGTGGGTGTCAAATGGCCAAATGACATAGTTTCTTTAGAAAATGGTAAAAAGCTTTGTGGTATATTATCAGAGACGAGCATAGAAGATAATGATATCATTTATGCGATTTCTGGATGCGGCATCAATATTTCGCAGGATGCTTTTCCTGATGAGATCGAGAAGACGGCTACGTCGCTTCGGATGGAGGGACTTGCTTCATCAAGAGAAGCGGTCCTCACTGCCGTACTGAAGAGAATCGCGACTCGCTATCCGGATTTTACTACAAATCCGCAAGCCTTTATCCCAGCTTTTCGTGCCAATTGTGTGACACTTGGCAGAGAGGTGTGCGTGATTTCGGAGAAGAAATGGACGGGAAAGGCAATCGATATTACATCTTCTGGAGATCTTGAAATTGTACTTTCGGACGGATCAAAGAGGATATGTAATTCCGGTGAGGTATCTGTCAGGGGAATGTGTGGATATATCTAAATTAACACGTATATTTGGAGGGTAAAATGGAACAATACGAAAAACGATATGAACTTTGGAGTGAGGACACATTTTTTGATGAATTGACTCGGAAAGAATTACTCGATATTCGAGGCAATGCAAAGGAAATCGAAGAGCGTTTTTACAGAGATCTTGCGTTTGGAACGGGTGGATTGCGTGGCGTCATCGGAGCAGGCACGAATCGAATGAATGTGTACACTGTGGCAAAGGCGACGGCAGGACTTGCGAAGTACATTCAGAATATTGGACCGAAGGCTATGGCTCAGGGCGTCGCAATCTCCTATGATTCCAGACATTTCTCGTTTGAGTTTGCACAGAAGGCGGCATGCGTCTTGACAGCGGCCGGTATAAAAGTGTACCTGTCGGATGAGCTGCGCCCCGTGCCTCTTTTGTCCTATGCCGTACGTAACTTCCATACATTTGCTGGCGTCATGATTACCGCGAGCCATAACCCCGCCAAATATAACGGATATAAGGTATATGGAGAGGATGGCGGACAGGTAACGCTTGAAGCGGCAGACGAGATCCTGGCACAAATGGAGTCGGTACAAGATATTCGATTGATCCCGACTCATTCCATGAATCAGGCAAAAGAAAGCGGTCTTCTTACCCTATTCGGAGAAGATCTCGATGCATTGTACACAGAGATGCTAGCAGATCTGGTAATTGATCAGGGTGCGATTGATCGGAATCGTGACATGTCGATTGTGTATACACCTATTCACGGATCAGGAAATAAGCCTGTGCGAAGAATCCTGAAAAGAGTAGGATTTTCGAATATTCATATTGTCTTAGAACAGGAAAAACCAGACGGGAGTTTCCCCACAGTTACCGTGCCGAATCCGGAAGATCCGAAGGCACTGGCACTTGGCGTCGAACTGGCAAAGAATACGGGATCGAATATCGTTATTGGCACGGATCCGGACAGTGATCGCATCGGTGTCGTGATTCGGACAAAAAAAGATGGCGAGGAAGTATTTGTTCCGCTCACGGGAAACCAGGTCGGCATACTTCTTCTTGATTACATTTTGTCCTCCAAAAAAGCGATGGGAACCCTTCTCGCGAATTCCTTTGCTGTTACCACAATTGTATCGAGCAAGCTCGCCGGACCCATCTGCGCCTATTACGGTGTTGAACTACAAGAAGTATTGACCGGTTTCAAATTTATCGGCGAGCGTATTCGCATGGATGACGAAGAGGGAGACAAGCATTTTCAGTTTGGCTTCGAAGAGAGTTACGGTTATCTCGCGGGTGTGAATGTCCGTGACAAAGATGCTGTGGTGTCGGCCATGTTGATTGCTGGAATGGCAGCGCAATCGCAGGATAAAGGTGAGACACTTGTCGATCGTCTTGAGCATCTATATGAGAGATTCGGCTATGGCTATGAAGAAGCGGTCTCCTTTACACTTGAAGGAAAAGAAGGCGTTGAGAAAATTGCAGGCGCGATGAAGACGCTGCGCGCAGATCTTGAGTCTGCGCACTCGGTAAGTTCGGGGCGAGCACTCCTTGCCGGGATTCCGGTCAGTGCGATTTCTGATTATAAGACAAGCAAGAAATATATTTTTGCCGGAGAAGAAATTTGCGTCGAGCAGATTGCGCTGCCTGGGTCGGATGTCTTGCTCTATCAATTGGGTGGAGAAAAGGGGATCGATTGGGCATGCGTTCGACCTTCGGGCACAGAACCAAAACTCAAGATCTATTTTGGCATATATGGAGATTCGAAAGAGTCGGCTCTTTCGCGACTTGCACAGATTAAGGACCAGATGTCCACGTTTGTGAAGGGGAAACTCTGATCTCTTTTTCAGTTTATTCACCACGGAAAGAGGTGCGCGATGGGAAAAGGTAAAGGATTAACTCGCCGTATTGTTATACGAGCGCTTGCTGTTTGTATCGGTTTTGCATTTGTGTCGTATATTTTTACGCCTCCATATGTTCTTGCATATGTAACTGCTGGCGCAAACGGCGCAAGCCTAGATAAATATCCCGGTTTCACGGTGAACCAATTGCTTGCTCCTGCGGGCTCTCTTTGTCGCTCACAACAAATGCTTCGATCATTTACCGGCGTAACCATTCATGAGACATCCAATTGGTCAACGGGCGCAAATGCCCATATGCATGCGCTATATCTTCGTGACGCGGGTCAAAATAGTGAGGTTAGCTGGCACTACAGCGTGGATTGCACATCAGCATGGCAATCGATTCCGGAATCGGAAAAGGCTTGGCACGCGGGTGATACGGGACAAGGACAGGGTAATGCTAGCACAATTGCCATAGAAATCTGTGATAACAGAGATGGGAATTTCGATCAGGCAATGGCCAACGCTGAATGGCTTGCTGCCGATATTTTGTATAGACATGGTGTATACACCGTGACCAATCATTTATTCCAACATAATCAGTTCAGTTCGTTCGGAAAGAACTGCCCAATTACCATTCGAGATACCGGTCGCTGGGGAGAATTCTGCACAAAGACACAGGCGTTTCTTGATCAGATGGTTGCCGCAGGCGGAATATATTCTTATACGGACAGCAATGGAATCATTTCCATATCAGGGACACCCGCGGATGCGGCTTCTGCCTCGCGTGTGGATTTCTATGTAGACAATTATGTTAGTGTCGCATCAATGCCAGTTGTAAACGGGAGCTTTTCTGGTGTAATTGACTCGGTATTATTTACTTCTGGCTGGCACGTATTTCACATGGCCATTATCTCCAATACGGGGAGTGTGACTTGGATTCATTATAGTTATCTGGTCGGGCCACAATCAGCCACCTGCCTTGACAGTCCGAGTTCATCCGAGACCGAATTCGGAGATATATCCATCTATGGCTGGGCCCTCAGTCATGCAGGAATGGAACGCGTCGATTTCTATGTGGATAATATGGTCTGGCTCGGTTCGACGGCAAGCTTCTATGCAAGATCGGATGTAAATGCTGCCATTAACAGCCTGGGGCGCTACAAGAATGGATTATACAGCGGCTTCTCCTATACAATATCTGACGGGACGCTATCAGAAGGCGAACATACGCTTTTCGTCGCTGCGATCGGTAAGGACGGGAGCGTTCAATGGATTATTCGAACGTTTACGGTGGGACCGTCGGCTCAACTGTGTGTTGAAAGTCCAACCACGGATGTAACCGATACGGGAGACATTACCGTATCTGGATGGGCACTTAGCTGTTCAGGCATGTCGCGTGTCGATATCTATATGGATGATTTCAAATGGGTGGGTTCCACAAACACCTTTTACTCGCGCGAAGATGTCAATGCAGCAGTAAATAGTCTGAAGGTATACAAGAACGGACAATATTCGGGATTCTCCTATACAATTGATGCTTCTCGATTAACTGTTGGCACGCATACGTTATATATCGCCGCTATTAGTAACAACGGAAGCGTGCAGTGGACAACACGCACAATGACTGTTGGTCCTGATGCCGCGATGTATCTTGATCTGCCTCAGGAAAAGCAATATGCAGGAAGTCAATTGACAGTTAGTGGGTGGGCGCTCAATCATGCGGGTATTTCGCGCGTCGATTTCTATTATGACAATTTCACGTGGGCGGGATCGACAGCGGACCTATACGAGAGGGCCGATGTTACCTGTGCGATGAATGCTCTGGGTCAGTACAAAGACGGGGCTTCGTGTGGCTTCTCCCATGTCATTGACACAAGCAATATGTTACCCGGCGAGCATACGATCTATGCCGCAGCAATCGGAAAAGACGGTTCAGTGCAATGGAGCTCGCGGACGATTGTGATTCCGGATCCGCTTCTGTATATCGACTCACAGACAGATAACGTATCATTTGATGGCGACATCACGCTATCCGGATGGACGGTTAGCCACGCAGGGGTCTCACGTGTCGATATTTATGCCGATGATTTCTCATGGGTGGGATCAACGAATTTGTCAGAGCGACAAGATGTCAATGCGATCATTAATAAAGACAACCTGTTTTCCCATGCACTTAATAGCGGATTCTCATACACGATCCCCGATGGAAGGCTTACATCAGGTACACATACAATCTATTTTGCCGCCATAAGCTACGATGGAAGTGTGTTGTGGTCGAGCAGGGTGATACAGGTAACCTAATGGAAAAAAAGCAAAAACCGCAGGCATTTCTCGTTACGATCGATGGCATAACGCTACAGCTTTCGTCTGAAGAATCTCTTTTCTCACCGCATGGTGCCGACAAGGGAACGCTTCATATGCTTGAGCACGTGGAATTCTCAAAAGAAGACATTCTTCTGGATCTTGGCTGCGGATACGGACTTGTCGGAATCTATGCCGCCAAAAAAATGTCGCCTGACCACGTCTATATGACGGATATTGACCCGTGCGCCATCCGCAGCGCGCAAAACAATGTAATCGCCAACCAAACAGAAGGAATCACCCTGACCTGCGGGTACGCATATGAGGCAGTTACGAGAAGTGACTTCACACGGATCTTGTCGAATCCGCCCTATCATACAGATTTTTCCGTTGCAAAAGCTTTCATTGAGAAGGGATTTAATCGTCTGGCAATTGGTGGAAAAATGTATATGGTTACCAAACGGAAAGACTGGTACAAGAATAAAATGATTGCCGTTTTTGGCGGTGTTCGAATCTGGGAAGATGACGAATATTTTGTTTTCATGGGAGAGAAAAGAGCGCCGACTTACGCCAAAAAGGGGAAAAAGTGAGTGGCAAAAATGGTCGCTAGTCATTTTCTTTCACATTTCCAGCCGCCATTTGTGTTAAAATGCATAAATTGTAGCGGATGCTACTGAAAAATGCTAAAAGAGGTTTGCTATGAAAAAGAAAATCATTTCCATATTACTATTACTTGTAACGATTGGCATTTGTGCCGGAGTTTATAAATCTCAAGTTGATTCAGCGCCTGTCGCGGCTACACTTCCTTCCGCAGGAACGGCTAGTCTCAATGTTGTAGACATTTCGCAGTGGAATGACGCGCTGAATTCCAATACGGACAATATCAATTTCGCCCTCCTTAAGACACAAGTCGATGCGATCTATATTCGAGCGTATGGATATAACAAAGACACTGCGGTGGTGTATCAAGATATTCAAGCAGCTAATTTTGCGACTTCCGCGCAAAATAACGGCATTGCTTTTGGCTTCTATTACTATTTCGTTCCGACAAATGATTTGGAATCAGCTAAGCAGCAGGCAAGAGATTTCTATACCTTAACCATTAAATATGCTTATACCTGTGTTCCCGTATTGGATATAGAGGTTAACCCGAATGGACTAACAACTGCACAAATAATGGCGTCAACCAAAGCTTTTGCAGACACCTTTAAATCACTTAGCTCGTATGATGTCATGATATACAGTTATCCGGATTTTATGAATACGAATTTCTCTCTTGATCAAAACTGGTCAACGTATAAACTCTGGATTGCTCATTACGGCGTTACAGCGCCACTCGCGGGCATTTCTAGTTGGTATCCGGTCTCAAAATGCAATTGGGAACGTTGGGATATGTGGCAATATACGTCTACGGGCGTTCTTTCTTCTATTCCTACATCAGCCAGTGGGAAACTGGATATGAGCCATGCGACGGCCAATATATTTGTCAAGACGCCGACGGCACTGGGTAATCTGGAATATCCGTCTTCAACAACTGAAGACACGGGAGATATTACAATTCAGGGATGGGCGCTGAGCCATTCGGGCGTCAGCCGAATTGACATATATGCGGATAATTTTGAGTGGGTCGGATCGACAACGACATATGCCAGGGCAGATGTTCAGGCAATTATGAATCCTGACGGAATTTATTATCAAGGACTCTATTCCGGGTTCTCCTATTCCGTTGATGCGAGTCGGTTTACTGCAGGTACGCATACTTTAGAAATAGCCGTTATCAACAAAAACGGAACCGTTGACTGGCGTCTATATACATTTACAGTCGGACCTGCTTCGCAGATCTGCGTTGATACACCTACGGACAGTATAGAGAGCACGGGTGATGTCACTGTAAGCGGATGGGCAATCAATCATGCGGGTGTCGCTCGCGTGGATTTCTATCTAGATAATTTCACTTGGCTTGGATCATCCAATATGGGCACAAGAAGTGATGTCAATGCCGCATTAAATAGCAGCGGGACATACCGAGACGCATTACACAGCGGATTCTCATATACGATCTCCGCTGAGAAATTATCGCCAGGCGATCACACCGTTTATATTGCCGCCATTGGGAAAGACGGCTCCGTACAATGGGCGGTCAAGACGATTCATGTTGGTCCTGCATCTCAGGGATGCATTGATTCGCCATCAGCAAATGCAACCGCAACCGGCGATGTCACTGTGAGTGGCTGGGCGCTTAGCCATGCGGGCATTTCGAGAGTAGATGTATACTTAGATAATTACACGTGGGCCGGATCTACAAGCGACCTCTATGCGAGAGCGGA
>JBPOHB010000059.1:0-29892 GCA_052036055.1 Bacillota bacterium
TCTCTGTATACTGATGAAGACGAAACGGATGTGGGATATGAACCGCAGCTAACCGAGTCTATCTCAGCAAATACGGATACGACTACAGCAATACCTACAACGGTGCTGCAAACGACTCAATCCACGACACAATCCACGACGCAGGCGACGACGCAGGCGACAGCTTCTGTCGCAAGTTATTCGTATAATCGAGCGATGGAAGCAGAGGTCCTTGTACTGATAAATAAGTATAGAACAGATGCTGGACTGGCGGCACTTTCATCTGAAACGACCATACAGTCTTGGTCGGATTTGCGTGCGACCGAGATTGTGTCACAGGGTATTGCAGCAGGGAACTCGGTGCTGGCGATTACTCATATTCGACCCAATGGAAGCAATCCGTGGGGAGGATATCAGGGCGCATATACGTACTTTGGAGAGAATATTGCCGGCGGTCTGACAACTGCCGAGGCTGTCGTAACGCAATGGATGAATTCACCGGGACACAAAGAGAATATTATGAATGGCAACTTCACAACGGTTGGGATTTCTTGTATTTGTAATGACGGCGTGTACTATTGGGTTCAGGATTTTGTTGGATCGTGATATACCCGAAGCAATTCACCCTTTTCATGGAGGATTCATTGGAAAACAAGGAGAAAACGGATCGCCAGATAGAAGGGGATCATATTTTATATGAGGTTGGTCGCATTTTGTTGCTGATTACAGCTCCGCTATTCGTTTTTGTCGGTTATATTTATGTGCGCGTTTTCAGCCCGTTTCTTGAACAGAATCACTTTCTTACATGTCCGATACACAAACTTACGGGACTCTATTGCCCGGGCTGCGGCGACACAAGGGCACTCTATTGTCTTGCTCGATTAGACTTTGTCGGCATGATGGAACATAACATTATTCTTTTGCCTACGCTGCTTGTATTTGGGTGGTGGGGATTAGCCGAATATACCAAATTGCTTTTTCGCAGACAGATTATGTGGCTTCCCAAGCAAATCCCCTTTGGCGTACTCCTGGGCATTTTGCTTTTTTTACTGGTCTACTTTGTGTTAAGAAACATACCGTTTTTCCCGTTTAGCTGGTTAGCGCCATAATGCCAAGGATGCGCTATTTTGCACCATACGGCCGGCCGATATGTTTGCGCCGCCCATGGGGGGATGGCAGTTTTTGAAGATGAGCAAGTTGAATAGTATGGCTTGAAAATGAATACTGTATGTCAAATGACAGACAAGGATGAAGGAACGGACATAATTTATGTAAATTTACTCTGTTTGAACAATCAAATAGGCAAAGGTGCTGTTTTTTCGACTTATTCGCGATATAATAAGATAAAATAATTTGAGTAAGGTAGGTTGCGTAGAATGAAGAAATGTCCAGTATGTGGAGTTATGATGGGCGACAATGTAGCGCGCTGTTTCATGTGCAAATATGACTTTCAGAAGGCATCCCGAGACGGAGAAGATGTTGCAAAAAAAGAAGCAACGGAGTACGTCAAGAAAGTGGATCAGGAAGCAAGCAACCGTGTAGCTGAAAGAAAAGCCGAAGAAGAGAAAATTGTTAACGATGCGAAAGAGCGCAACCGTATTGAACTAGCTTCTTTACAGCAGAAGCTTGAAGAAGAGAAGTTGCGATTGGAAAGCGAATATGTTGAACTCAGGAAGAAGGCTCTTGAAGAGAGAGGGAAACTTGAGAAAGATCTTGCAACTGTTCGGAAGAGTATTGAGGATGAGAAGGCGCAGATCGGTGTCGTTCAAAAGCAAAGAGACGATATGATTGTTTCTGCTCAGGCCGATGCTAAGATCGAGGCTGAGAAGATACTTCAGGACGCAGAGGCGCAGACAAAGAGTCTTGCGATTCAAGTTCAAAAGGAATATGCCGAGGCAATGAAGCAGAAGCAGCAGATGTTTGATGAGGCTGCCCGTTCAGAGCAGTCAGCGAAAGAATCCTTGAAGAAAGTCGAAGAAGCAAATCGGCAATATGAGGAGGTTCTTAAGCAGACAGAGGATGTAAGACTTCTTGCAAGTCATGCACAAGAAGAAGCTGTCCAGATTATTGCAAAGGCTAAGGAAGATGCGATCGAAGAGAAGAAGGCAGCTCTTCTTGCGCAAGAAGCAAAAATCAAAGAAGCTGAAGAGGCTCGAAATAAGGTTCTTCAAGAAGTATCAGAAATCCAGAGTCAGATAGATGCGACGCGTTCATCCGCGGAATCTGAACTTAACCTCTATATTACTGAGGCGAAGAAAGTGATTGCATCTGCTGACGAAGCCGCTAACAAGAAACAGCTTTTGGAGAATGAGACGAAGACACTGCTAGCTCAACTAGAGAAGGACAAGGAGACGGCCGTCGCGGCACTTGAGGAAGCAACGACTGCTTCACAAATTGGCCTTTCAGAGATAAATTCGCAGCTTGAAGTGGCTCAATCCGAGAAGAGCAAATTGGATGCAGAACTCGAAGAACTGCGAAATGCTTGCTCAGCGGAGAAAGCAAATTCCGAAAAGGAAAAAGAGGCGATTCTGGAAGAGCTTGAGATGACGCGTAGAAATGCACAAGGCGAGATCAATCAGATTGTTGAGGAAGTCTCAAAAACGCGTGAATCGGCGCAAAATGAAGCGAATGCACTTAAGAAAGAACTTGAAGAAGCGAAAGCAACAATAAAGAGCGCTGCATCAATAAATAAGCAGGCAGTTATTGAGGGAGAAAAGATTATTCTTGAGGCAGAAAAGAAGGCCGTGTCACTGAAAGAGGCGGCACTAAATGAAGGTGAGAGAGGACAAATGCAGAAACAAATAGACGAATTGACAAAATTGGCGGAGGAGCGCATGGCCGCTCAGGAAGCAGCAGAGAAATTGGCGGCAGAGATGTCGGAGAAGGCACTTGAAGCTTTGGCTTCAATTAAGGTGCTACAAGCACAAATCGATGAGATTAAGAGCACATCTCATGTGGGTAGTGTTTCTCCGATTTCGGTTCCGATGGAATACGAAGTTGAGCTTGTATCACACCTGGCTTCCGGTGAGGTTGACTATAAGAAAATCCAGGATATCTTGAAGAAACGCGGACCTGAAGGCTGGAAGCTACACAGCCTTGTTAATGATGAAGGCGGTCGTTTGCAGGCCTCAATAGGAGGCGGAAATGAGAAATTCTCACTTTCCTCAGACTCGGGAGTCAAGGAGGATCGCGTTATTCTTATTTTTGAGCGCGTTGTACCGGAAAAGGTAGAAAAGTAGAGGCCTTCTCTTCCGTATTTTTGGCAAATTGACTATTCACATCGTATACAAATGATGCTATAATCACAAAATATAAGACGAGGATGTCTTCCCAAAGTGGAAGACTCCTCGTATTTTTGTTCAATGATTATGTTGAGAGGGGCAAATTTATGAGTAACACGGTACATGTTGATGAGATTTTTGGAATGAACGTATTTAATGATGCAGTTGCTTGCCGCAGACTTCCTACGGACGTATACAGCATTCTTAAGAATACGATCGAGCAGGGGTCAGAACTGGATACGAAGATTGCAGATGTTGTTGCAGCAGCAATGAGAGACTGGGCAATCGAGAGAGGCGCAACGCATTATACGCATTGGTTTCAGCCTATGACAGGCATTACCGCTGAGAAGCATGATGCATTTATCGTTCCGGACAAGAATGGCAAAGCAATTCTGGAATTTTCTGGGAAAGAGCTTGTTAAGGGCGAGCCGGATGCTTCTTCTTTTCCTTCTGGCGGATTGCGTGCGACATTTGAAGCTCGTGGATATACGGCATGGGATTGCACATCTCCTGCATTTATTCGTGAGGACGCTGCAGGTGTTACTCTCGTCATCCCTACCGCATTTTGCTCATATACAGGCGAAGCTCTTGACAAGAAGACTCCTCTTCTTCGTTCCATGCAAGCTCTCGATAAGCAGTCAATGCGTATCCTTAGACTGTTTGGGAATACGACCTCTTCTCGCGTAATTGCATCCGTTGGTCCGGAGCAGGAGTATTTCATTATTGACAAGAAGAAGTACCTGAAGAGAAAGGATCTCATTTTTACTGGCAGAACACTTTTCGGAGCGATGCCTCCCAAAGGTCAGGAATTAGAAGATCATTACTTTGGTTCAATCAAAGAGCGCATTGCTGCTTTTATGAAGGATGCTAAAATTGAGAGGTGGAAGCTAGGCATTCCGGCTCAGACACAACACAACGAAGTTGCACCTGCTCAGCACGAGATCGCTCCGTATTTTGGAACGACCAATGTTGCAACAGATCATAACCAGCTTGTTATGGAGACACTTAAGAAGGTTGCAGATCGACATGATTTGGTCTGCCTTCTCCATGAGAAGCCTTTTGCTGGGGTCAATGGTTCAGGCAAGCACAATAACTGGTCCATTGGAACAGACGATGGCGTTAACCTGCTAAATCCAGGGAAGAATCCTCATGAGAACCTTCAGTTCCTCCTGTTCTTAGTGGCTGTCCTGAATGCAGTTGATACCTATGCACCTCTTCTTCGCCTTTCTGCAGCTAATGCCGGAAATGATCACCGTCTGGGCGCGAATGAAGCACCTCCTGCTATCATGTCCGTATTCCTTGGCGAGCAACTTGACGACATTCTGATGCAAATTGAAGCAGGCCAGTTGGATCATACGAAGCAGGGCGGCATTCTTGATACGGGTGTTGCTAGTTTGCCAAATCTGAAGAAGGATGCGACGGATCGTAACCGTACATCTCCTTTCGCATTTACAGGCAACAAGTTTGAATTCCGCATGGTTCCTTCCTCCGCATCAATAGCAGGACCCAATTTCGTGCTGAATACAATTGTTGCTGAAGTGCTTTCGCAGTTTGCCGATGAGCTTGAGAAAGCTACCAATTTTGATCAAGCTGTCTGGGCACTCATCCAGAAGAATGTTGCCGAGCACAAGAAGATTATTTTCAATGGCAACGGATATTCAGAAGAATGGGTTGAGGAAGCTGAGAAGAGAGGTCTGCCTAATATTAAGTCGACCATTGCCTCTGTTCCGGCACTTACGACTCCTGAGAGTGTTCGCATCTTCGAGAAGCATCATGTTCTTAATCATGCCGAACTTGAATCACGCGCGGAGATTACCTATGAGAACTACTGCAAGGTAATTAACATAGAAGCACTCGCAACAATTGAAATTGCTGACAAGCAGATTATCCCTGCGGTGATTTCATATACGACAACAATCGCGAAGTCCATCTCTTCTGTCAGAGAAGCGGTTTCGACAGCGGATGTGTCGGTTCAGGAGAGTCTTCTTACAGAAATCTCAGCACTACTTACGGAGCTCAAGTCTGCAGTCAATGTATTAATTGCCGCAAATAGTAAGGCTGGCAGTTTTGAAGGCGACTATGCAGTTAAATCCGCTCTCTATCGCGATGAAGTTTTCCCTGCAATGGCTGCTGTGCGTGAGCCGGCAGACAAGCTGGAAGGCTTAGTTGATGAGAAGGTATGGCCGTTCCCAACATATGGTGATATTCTCTTCAACGTCTAAGAATTCTTTGTAAAATGTATCAGAAATACCTCGGGTGCGCTTCTGTGAAGGAATGCGCATCCGAGGTTTTTTGTTTTTGCATTCAGAATAAATTCACACAAAATGCACATAGAAAACGAATAAATCACTGTAGATGTTGTTCACTATAGATAGTATAATGGTTCTATTAGCTATACCAAGGAGGACAATGTACATGATGAATTATCCGGCAAGCAAGATTCGCAATATCACTTTGCTGGGACATGGCGGATCCGGTAAGACAGCTCTAGCTGAGGCTATGCTGTATAGCGCGAAGGCGATTGACCGTTTGGGTCGTTCGGCAGATGGCAATACAGCGATGGACTTTGACCCAGAAGAAATAAAGAGAAAGATTTCGATTAACACGTCTATCGCCGCGTGTGAGTGGAAAGGCTCGAAGATGAATATTATTGATACGCCCGGCGATTTTGATTTTTTGGGCGAGACAATGGCTGGGATTCGCATTGCGGATAGTGCCATTGTAATGATTAGTGCAAAAGGTGGAACGTCTGTTGGCTCGGAGAAATCCATTCGACTTCTCAAGAAGCGTAACGTTCCCTTCTTATTTTTTATGAATCGAATGGATGAGCCAAACGCTGATTTCGAAGCAGTAGCGGCTCGTATGCGTGAGAATTATGGGTCCGGCGTTATTCCGCTTTCTCTACCGATTATGAAGGATGGAATGATGAAGGGGATCGTGGATGTTATGAATCGCCGAGCTTTCTCTATTGAAGAGAAATCAGGGGCCATGACAGAAATAGATGTTCCTGCCGAGTTTTCTGATCGTATCACGGAACTCCAGGATGCGGTCAATGAAGTGGTTGCAGAATCAGATGAAGAACTGATGGAGAAGTATTTTGCCGGAGAGGCGTTCACGGAGGATGAATTCCGCAGAGGTGTTCATGCAGGGTTTCGAGATGGAAGCCTTCATCCGATTTATGTCGGCTCTGCGTATCGCAACTGGGGCGTTGAGTTCCTGATGAATTGTCTGTCAAAGGATACGCCGGCAGCCGGTGAGAAAGAACCTGTGATGGGAACCGCGCCAGATGGCTCATCGATTGAAGTCAGCTGTGATGAGACGCAGCCACTGGTTGCCTTTGTGTTTAAGACAATTGCAGATCCTTTTGTGGGCCGAATTAGTATTTTCCGCGTATATTCTGGCGTGCTTAAGGCAAACAGCACGATTTATAATGTGGAAAAGGAGAAGGAAGAGAGAATTGGCGGAGTTTTCTACCTTGTTGGCAAGAAACAGGTGTCAACGGATCAAGTGTGTGCGGGTGATATTGCCGCCGTTGCCAAACTAACGTTTACACAGAGTAATGATACCGTGACGGATCATCAGCATCCGGTTAGTTTGCCCAAAATCAGCTTCCCGACACCTTGCCTGTCTATGGCGATTATTCCGAAGGTGAAAGGTGAAGAAGATAAGATTATGTCTGGATTGCATAAGCTTTCGGATGAAGATCCGGTGTTTATCGTTACGAATAATGCCGAGACGCATCAGATGGTGATTTCTGGTTTGGGAGAGCAAGAGATTTCCGTTTTGCGCAGCAAGCTTAAGACGAAGTTTAATGTTGATGCGCATTTGGAGTCTCCGCGTGTTCCTTACCGTGAAGCGATACGAAAGAAGGTCAAAGTGCAAGGGAAGCACAAGAAGCAATCTGGTGGGCATGGACAGTATGGAGATGTCTGGATTGAGTTTGAGCCAGTTGATTCGGAGGAACTCGTTTTTGAGGAGCATGTTTTCGGCGGGTCCGTTCCGAGAAATTTCTTCCCCGCTGTTGAGAAGGGCTTACAGGATGCAGTACACAAGGGTGTCCTAGCGGCTTTCCCTGTTGTGAATCTGAAAGCGACGCTGGTGGACGGATCGTATCATGATGTTGATTCATCTGAAATGGCTTTCAAGATTGCTGCGAGTCTTGCCTTCAAGGCCGGACTTGCGCAGGCAAATCCAGTATTACTTGAGCCCATTAGTTCTGTCGTGGTTCATATACCGGAGGATCGACAGGGCGATATTATGGGAGATATGAATAAACGCCGAGGAAGAATTATGGGAATGGATACAGACGATGACGGATCTTCTGTGTCTTGCGAAGTACCGACTTCCGAGATGGCGACTTATGCGACCGACCTTAAGTCGATGACTCAGGGCAGAGGGTGGTACACGATTGCACATGCAAGATATGAGCAAGCACCGCCGGAGGTTGCCGCGAAGGTAATTGAAGAGCGGAAGGCCCTTCTGCTCGAGGAGTAAGCGGTTTTCTACTGACAGAAGCCATGGTTTTCTCAAATTGAGAGAACCATGGCTTCTTTTTTATTGCAAGCAATCACGCTATGGAACTTTGTATATGACGGTGTTATTTTCGTTCGGGAAAGAGACAAGGACATCAAAGTTCTCGGTAAAGAATGCTTCGTTAAGCGTGAAATACAATCCAGAAGCGATTTCGTTTTGCTGGTAACGAAGATCATTATCAATCAGGATGTACTTGATGTTCTCATCGTGGCAGATTGTTAGGAATGTTTCGAGGTCGCCGTCGCGTAGTGTTTCCGATATATCTCCGGTTCCACCAACTAGCTTAAGCGGATAGTAGTCTGAATCACACCCTGTTAGAAGGTAGTGATAGAGATCGTTTCGAGATTCCGTATCATATCCTGCGGACCAAGCGTAATAGGGATGACCAAAATAGATTGGGCGCCCTGACAAGAAAAACGTATTCATAGACCAACTTGCGGTTAGGAATATATCGTTCGGTGCGGTTTTCTCTTCGACCCATTCGACAATAGGGGAGTCTATATTCATCAGCACATCATTTTTGTTGAGATTGTAATAGGTTATCCAGTCACTTACTCCGGTTGCAGTCAATGGAATAAGTAGACACGCAGCGACAAGAGAGGATACAATTCTTGTTGTCATTCGAAGTGCTTTGCGCGGTGGTTTTGGGATGCTTTGTGCTTCTTCTGTTTCCTCTGCTGGCGGTTCCTGGAGAAATTTGGGGGTGAAGGGGGATACCAGCATGGATAGGAAGGCGGCGACAGGTATCGTTGCCAATATGAATGTAAATAGTACAAATTTATGGTTTGTTGTTATATCAAGGGAGACTTTGCATACAAAAGCAAAGACGGCGGGTGCTGTAAAGGCAAGGAGAAGGAAGAATCGATAGATATTTCTCTTTCGGATGATTTCATAAATCAGAAGCCCGATCATCAGAAGCACAAAGATAATTGCCGCCAACCCCTCGATGCTAAAAATGTATTTGCATATGTTTTTGAAATTCACGGCTAGACCCGAGTCTTTCAGAAGGAATCCAAAATAGCGGTCGAAGGTGACGACATTTTTCGATCCTCCGGAAAAAATATTGGTTTGAATCCAAGAGGATAGAATCCCTGCAAGTGCGACCACCAGATAGGACAGCCGATTTTCGGAGAATATTGCCATAACAAAGAGTATCAGCAATACACCGATGAGGGCTGAACCGTGAAAGAATGGCATGCAGATAATGATGAGTACAGAGAGAATAAGGAGAGAAATCGGGTGGAGGGGGTCGTCTTTGATGGGAATCCAAGCCGCGCGCGAGGCAACAAAAGATAACAAGCCTTTTTTCTGTACATGAAGCCACATGCGGCGAACGTAGGGGATGAATAGCATAATCAAGATAAGCATCAAGGAGACGCCAAGCATAATGTGCCTTTGGTTTGCGTATACGTTTATTGCCCAAAGCCCCCAGTCATCGCGAAGGGTATGACCGATATAGACTGTGTTCGTAAGTATTCCGTGAATGATGGAGTGGAGACTCGAATGGGGGATGGCGGCAAGATCTGTGATTTGCGAGACAATGGCGTATGAGCTGCGAAATAGAACCAGAATCGGTGCCAGAAGATATGCGAGTCTTCGTCCGCTCAGAAGAACGGCGAGAAGTCCGAGAAGCATGAACATGCAGACCATGCAGATGATCGAGGGGATGTTCAGCGCATGATCAATTCGCATGCCAAGGAAATTCAGATTCCCGCATAGGAAGAAGAAAAGAAAATGATAGCGAATCGTCCCATCCGGGAAGTGGGGATATTCAGTGGGGAAATTGAGCCCATTTGAAAAGGAAGAGACTATAGCCGTATGCGGCGCAAGATCGCTGAATACGGAATAACCTGCATAACTGTATCCGTTCTTGACATAAAATGAGTAATAAATAAGGAGTGAGCAAATGACAAAGAAGAAGAGTGTGGCGAGAGAGTAAAGGATAATGGATACACGGCTTCGAGAGAACCCTTCCAGTTCGACGGGAACGATGCTTGCCGTTTTCTTCTTACTGCGGCGGGCAGACGGGTCGTCAGCTTCTGGCTTCACTTCCTTCTTCTTTGCTAGCTCAGGGTGCCTGCGGTAAAAATTCTTCTGCCAGAAGAAGCTTCCGAGATACAGGAAAAGGCACATTGACACAATGTTGGCCGGATAAAGGACATGCATCTCGTTGGGCATAAACGGAGTCATGATACATGCAAAAACATATGTAAAAATGGTGACGAGCATTAAGCCTACGACCATTCCTGCCGGATAATAGAATAGAATGCCAGGGGTGATTCGCAGGATGTTCTTATTCGGAGAAATCCCGACAAATAGCCTTTTGTGATCGGGCAAGAGAAATCGTATGAGCTGTACGCCAAAGAAAAAACAGGTCAGAAGATATAATATAGCTACGCTGCTGTCGAGCAGAAAAATCAGAAAATTAAATAGGATCATAGAATTTCCTCCGAGACTTCTTTTGTATCTTCAGAAACAATGTAACGCGGTCGGTTCTTTACTTCTTCAAATATGCGGGCAACATACATGCCAATCAGACCAAGACTTATCATGATGCAGGCCCCGACAACAAGTTCGACCACGATGACAGTTGTGAATCCATTTGCGGCCTGACCACTGAAAAAATTCACAAGGGTCTGTATCAGCAGTGCGAGCGCGCCAACCATAAACGCAATGCCGATCCATGTAATCAGGTGGAGTGGCATGGCTGAAAAGGACGTGATTGCATTGATCGACAATCCCATTAATTTGCGAAAAGACCAGCGAGATGCACCTGTCTCTCTGCTTGCAACTTCAAAAGGGAATGTGACACGTTTGAAGCCAAGCCAAGCCGATAAGCCGCGAAAAAAGGTGCTGTGCTCGGTAAATTGTCGCCAGTGAAGTATGACCTTCCGATCCAGAAGTTTATAATCAGACGCGTTGGCAAGCTTGAAGCCAGAAACTTTGTGAAAGAGACCGTAAAATACAGCCGCATTGATGCGACTGGCCAGACTCTCCTTCCCACGGGATGTCTTTATGCCTTCGACGATATCATATCCTTCTTCGCGCCACAGTCGGATCATTTCTGGAATGTGCTCGGGCGGATGCTGAAGATCGCCGTCCATTAAAATAACGGCGTCAGAATCTGCACAGGCAAGCCCTGCGCAGATGGCAGCTTCCTTGCCAAAATTGCGAGATAGCCGAAGTCCGCGGACTTTGTCTGGCTGCTTTGCGGCTTCTGCCATAATGGCTGACCATGTATGATCCTTCGATCCGTCATCAATTAGCAGGAGTGAATAGGTTAGGTTTTGCCCATCAAGTATTGGCAGAAGACGGCTGACCGAAATGGGTATCTGCAATTCCTCATTGTAAAACGGTAACATTACGATTACTTCCATTCATGTGCCCATCTCTTCCTATATAAATAAATTATTACATCATTATCTTATCATAGGAACAAGCGGTATGAGACTACTCTTGTGTTACATTTCACATCAGAAAGAAGAGCCAAGCAAACACGATTTAACCATATAGCCTATTGACTTCTCCTTTCATTCCCCCCAGAATAAAAGGAGAACTAACGAAGAAGCGGTATAGGTATTGCCCCTGATTCGGAAGCGACACAATATGGTTTGCCCGTTATTTTTGGTGGAGATGCGCAGGTGCGTGTTTTCAAGCAGAGGTTTGCGGGATCAATTTGTTTCCATGTGCGTCTTTCCGATAGAGGAGAGGCGCATTTTTGTATGTGAAAGGTGAAACATGAAAAGAATAGCGGTGGTATCTGCGGTTCTCGACGAGCCTCATCAGTGCCAGAAGGAATTTAATGAGATCGTTTCAGTGTTTCAGGGGATGATCAAGGGACGAATGGGAATTCCTTTCGAAGAAGCGCCCGTGGCTGTGATTTGTATTACCGTTGTCGGGGAATTAGATGAAATCAACAGCGTAACGGGTAGGCTTGGGAGAATTCCTGGCGTAACGGTCAAGACGGCGATCGCCAAGACACAAATCCCCTGATTTTGTGTCGACGCACGTATATGGATATGGCATGAAGAATAGGAGAAAAAACATGATTATTGAAGGTATGGAAATTGAAGAATTTATCGTTCCGGAAGAGATCGAGAACATTCTTGCGGAAGCGAAAAACACGAAGGACGACCAAATTGATGCGATTTTGAGTAAGGCTGAGAAGTTTGGCGGTTTATCGCACGTCGAGGTCGCCAGTCTACTTATGATGGATGAGAAACATCTTCCCCGACTTTTTCAGATCGCCAGAACAATCAAGGAGGCGATTTATGGGAATCGAATCGTTATGTTCGCGCCCCTTTATGTGAGCGACTTCTGTGTAAACCGTTGCGCGTATTGTAGCTACAATGATTGCCACGAATTTAATCGAAGAAAGCTTACCATGGACGAAGTTCGTCAGGAGATTATCGAGATTGAGCGAATGGGACATAAGAGAATTGCGATGGAAGCGGGCGAGGATGATGAGAATTGTCCGATTGACTATATCGTCGATTGTTTGAAGACTGTTTATGCAACCCAATCCGATATTTCGGGAGAGATTCGCCGTGTGAATGTGAATATTGCCTCGACAACGGTTGAGAATTTCAGAAAGCTTAAGGAAGTTGGCATCGGAACGTACATTCTTTTTCAGGAGACATACCATAAGCCGACGTATCAGAAATACCATCTTGCCGGTCCGAAGAGCGACTACTGGTATCATACGACTGCCTTCGATCGCGCGCAAAAAGCGGGGATCGATGACAATGGCGCGGGCGTGCTTTTCGGGCTTTACGATCCGTATTTTGAGGCTCTCGCGCTGATGATTCATAATGAACATATGGAGAAGGTGCACGGAGTCGGGTTTCACACGATTTCTGTGCCTCGTATTCGCCCGGCAGAGGGTGTCGATTTGCGTGCGATTTATCCAGAAATTCCAGATGATGAGACGTTTAAGAAGATTGTGGCCGTTCTGCGTTTGGCGGTTCCCTATACAGGAATGATCATCTCTACAAGGGAGTCAGCGTCCATGAGAAAGGATCTTCTGGATTGTGGCATTACTCAGCTCAGTGCTTGTAGCGCGGTGGGTGTCGGCGGCTACATGGCAGAGAAACATCATCGGGAAACCGGCGAGATCGAACCGAATCTTGTCGCGCAATTTGACAAGTCGGACGAAAGAACTGCAGATGAGATTATTACGTGGCTAATGGAAGAAGGCCTTGTTCCGTCCTGGTGTACAGCCTGTTATCGCTCAGGCAGGACGGGGGATCGCTTTATGGCACTTGCGAAAACGGGACAGATTAAGAACGTCTGTCACCCCAACGCGCTTATGACCCTGTCAGAGTATTTGGAGGATTACGCCTCTCCTTATGCCAAAAAAATCGGATATGCACTTGTGGATAAAGAACTCGAAAAGGTGGTTGATCCGGCTCATAGAGAAGCCGCACGCCGCAATGTCGATAATATACGTAAAGGGATCTCACGAGATTTATTTTTCTGATAGGATGGTACTGGTTGTGGCAAATAAGGCGAAGACAAATGCAATGCGGATTTTGGATTCTGCAGGAATACAGTATCGGGTTGTCACATATGAAGTTGATGAGAAGGATCTCTCTGGCGTTCATGTTGCACAGACCTGTGGGCTTCCTGTCGACCAAGTATACAAGACGCTCGTTCTTCGCGGTGATAAGGCGGGGAATCTCGTGGCTGTTTTGCCTGTGGAAATGGAACTTGATTTGAAGGCGCTGGCGATTCTTTCTGGCAACAAGAAGGTGGAGATGATTGCGGTCAAGGACCTGCTGCCACTTACAGGCTATATTCGCGGAGGGTGCTCTCCTGTGGGTATGAAGAAGACGTTCCCGACGTATGTTGAGGAATCAGCGATCCTTTGCGAATGGATTTCGGTGAGTGCGGGGGTTCGAGGCGTACAGCTTCTTCTCAATCCAGAGGAATTGATTTTGCACTTGCATGCGAAAACAGGAGATATTGTGATGAGATAGTTCTTGCTGAAAACAGAAGAAGGAAGAAGAGAGGTAGGAACATGAGGGTTGCGGTTATTGGAGCGGGTGCAGCTGGGCTGGCGGCCGCGATTTCTGCGGCACAGGCCGGCGCAAAGCACGTGTTCCTTTTTGAGAAGAACGATATACCTGGCAAGAAGCTTCTTCTGACAGGAAATGGAAGATGCAATGTGAGTAACCGCGCAGAGGTAAGAGATTATCCGGCGCATTTTTTTGAAAATGGTAAGTTCTTATACAAATCCCTTCACATATTTTCTCCAGTTGATCTTGAGGGATTACTTCGCGAGCAGGGGGTTACGTGCAAGGAAGAAGACGGCGGAAGAATTTTCCCGACGAGTGAGAAAGCGAAGGATGTCGTTGACGCGTTGTTTCTGAGAGCGAAGGATAAAGGGGTGTCATTTCATGGAGGTGAGCCTGTCCTGATGATCTGTAAAGACGAAAACGAGAGAATCACAAAAGTGGTGACACAGCAGGCAACATATGATGTGGATGCATGTGTGATTTGTACGGGAGGGAAATCATATCCAGCGACAGGGTCGACAGGAGACGGATACAGTCTAGCAACTATGCTGGGGCACAAAGTTATCCCCGTTCGTCCGGCGCTTGCGCAGCTTGATGGAGTTACAGAAGTGGTTAAGCCTCTTCAAGGCGTATGCCTGTCAGGCGTGTTGATCCGTCTGCTATGCGAGGGTGTATGCCTTGCTTCGACTTCGGGAGACATGATTTTTACGCATTTCGGCTTCTCGGGGCCTGGCATTTTTCGCCTTTCGAGATTCTTGCCAACCGATATTTCTCTTTACGAAGGTGATAAGGTGTGCCTTTCGATTGATTTGTGGGCGGGCCAATCAGAAGAGACAGTGACAGGCAAAATGAAGTTGCTCTTTACGGAGAATCAGAACAAAAAGGTTTTTTCGGTTTTGCGTATGTTGTGGAGCGAGGCGATTGTCCGGACGATTCTTAATCGAATCCATGTTGAGGGACAGATGTGTTGCAGAGATTTTACCAGAATTGACAGGAATACATTGCTTTCGGAGTCGCGGGATTTCGGGTTTGTGGTTCGGAGGCAACCGCTCTTTTCGGGCGCGATGGTTACGCGAGGCGGAATCGCCTTGTCGGAGGTTGATCCGAAAACGCTTGCCTCCAAGATCGTATCTGGATTATTTTTTGCTGGAGAAGTGCTTGATATAGACGGAGAGACAGGAGGCTACAATCTGCAGGCCGCCTTCTCAACAGGATTTTCTGCCGGGGCGTCTGCGGCAGGACTTGCCGCGAACCGGAACTAACATGACAATCACGCAAAACTTGGGTCTATTCAATCTCCATATGTGCGAGAGGAAACGGCTCAAGGACGCGCGGGAGAATTCCCTGCATATAAGCAATGAGCACGCCATAGTTGACTATGGGAATGTTTGCGGCTTGTGCAAGTCGCAGACGGTACTGCATTTCCCGACGATTCAGCATACAGCTTCCGCAGTGGACAATCAGACGATATTTCTCCAGATCCGAGGGAAAGGTGCCACCGCTTGTAAAGGCGAACTGAATGTCTTTGCCTGTGTAACCGCGAATCCATCGGGGCAGCTTGACTGTACCAATATCATCACACTGCCGGTGGTGTGTACAACCCTCTGCAATCAGGATCAGATCGTTGTCCACTAATGAATCAAGGGCGCGAGCTCCGCGAACAAGGAGTGGAAGATCTCCTTTATAGCGTGCAAAAAGAATGGAAAAAGAAGTGAGGGGAATATCTTTTGGCGTGTCGGCAGAGACTTTAGCGAAAACCTGAGAGTCGGTTATGACGAGCCTCGGCTTCTTGCGAAGCGAAAGCAATGTCTCACGAAGCTCAAATTCTTTGGTGATAACGACAGACGCATCTGCCTCAAGAATATCGCGAATCGTCTGTTGCTGCGGGAGGATAAGTCGACCCTTCGGCGCGGCTTTATCGATCGGAACGACGAGTACGACCAGATCGGAAGGAGAGAGAAGATCTCCGACGATCCGGAATTTATCTTCACCCTCCGGCAATATATGCATGAGGATTGTTTTGAGTTGCGGGATTCCTTCTCCGGTAATGCTTGATACAAAAATGAAGGGTATTTGAAATTCCTTGGATATTGCTTCTGCCAGCTTCTTTCCGGCGGCTAAATCCGGTACGAGATCCAATTTATTAAACACGAGAATTACGGGTATATTTCTTTCCTTGATTCCATCCAGTAAATCACGCTCGAATTTGCCGGCACCAAGCGTGCCGTCTATGGCGATGAGCGCAATATCAGTCTTCTCAAGAATATGCAGGGCTCGCGCTATTCGCAGATTTCCAAGACTTCCTTCATCATCGAGCCCAGGCGTGTCAATCATCATGACAGGCCCGATCGGAAGAAGTTCCATTGCCTTGAAAACAGGGTCTGTCGTGGTTCCGGCAATGTCGGAAACAATCGATATCTCCTGCCCGGTCAGCGCATTGATCAGGCTGGATTTCCCGACATTTCTTCTTCCGAATAATGCAATATGTACGCGCTCGCCGCGTGGGGTATCAGATATACTCATAAATTCTGGACTCCTCGTTATGGATTTGGCAGGATCATTGTGGACGGATTCAATCGCTTGTCGAGTATGTCGGGAGATAGCCCTGACAATTCTTTAGCAACATCGTAGAGAGGCCGCCCACTGCTTTCGGCGATGTCTCGGATTCTTGCGGCGGCTTCGTATCCGATTTCCGGGACGAGAAGTGTCGCTTGAACGGTCGAAGCAGAGAGATGAGAAAGGCAGGCATCGCGATTCGGCTGCAAAGTATCAATTGCGTACCGACAGAAAAGGGAAATAGCGTTATTCAGTATCAAGAGCGAGTCTAAAAGCCGGTCGGCAATAAGCGGCAGAAAGGCGTTCAGTTCAAACTGACCGCTCATCGCAGCAAGTGTGATGGCTTGGTCGTTGGCAATAACCTGCATTGCGGTCTGCCCGGCAGCTTCCGCAATGACGGGGTTAACTTTTCCCGCCATAATTGTCGAGCCCACTTGTCTGTTTTCAAGAGAAATTTCTCCGAGTCCGCCTTGCGGTCCGGAATTCATCAGACGCAGATCGCCGCTGACCTTTATGAGAGTAACAGCACAAGCCTTGAGAAGCCCGGAAACCTCTACGAAAACATCGCAGTTCTGGGTGAGATCCATAGGATATTCTGCTCGTGCCAATCCAAGTCCCGTAATCTCCTGCAGTTTTTCGGTGACAACGAAGGGATACTTGCGATTCGCATTTGTTCCTGTCCCGACGGCTGTACCGCCAATATTCATCTGGCGAAGCCGTTCTTCCACTTTGTATATGCGCCAGCGATCTCTTGCGATTGCCTGCGCATAAGCACCGAATTCCTCGCCAAGTGTGATGGGAACAGCATCCATAAGCTGCGTGCGACCGAGCTTCGGGATGTCTGCATATTCCCTTTCTTTACGCTGAAGAGATTCTTGCAGTTCGGATAGCGAAGAGCTTAGCTTACGCACGGCATATATCGAGGCAATGCGCAGAGCCGTCGGGTATACGTCATTTGTCGATTGCGAAAGGTTAACGTCGTCAAGCGGATGAAGATATGCATATTCTCCTGGCAGATGATTCATCTGTATGAGGGCAAGGTTTGCGAGAACCTCGTTGACATTCATATGCGTTGACGTTCCAGCGCCACCTTGAAGTGCGTCAACTGGGAAAAGAACCGAATAGCTGTATGTAAGCCCAGAAACGGGGGCGGAGAAAACGCGCGCCTCGTGTGGATTCGTCTCGTCAAAAAGGGAAGATTCAATCAAGCACTGGCAAGAACGCGAAAGAGATGATGACTTCTCTTCCGAAAGGAGCGAAAGTTCCGCATGGGCTTGGACGGCAGCCCACTTCACCATAATTATGGCTCGAATGAATTCGGGTCGCACTAGACGGCGGCTTATCGGAAAATTCGCGCACGCTCTTGCGGTCTGAATGCCATACAGACAGTCAGGAGGAAGAGAGATTTCTCCGATCGCGTCGTGTTCGGTGCGAAAAGATTCGCGCGCATTTTGTGTCATCGTCAAGCCTCTCTCCCATTCTTTTCTATCATTATACGTCCTTCCAGCATTTTTTGCATTTCTTGGCTTATAGAAACGTATTTTGCGTGAGCATGATTTCCAAATCAGGTATAATGAAAAAGATTATGGAACACGAGATTTTCTTGACCGAGCCGAAAGAGATACGGAACAAATGAACTTGTGCGGAGGAAATCAGATATGAAGAGAATGGACTATATTAGTTGGGACGAGTATTTTATGGGTGTTGCACTCCTATCTGCCTATCGCAGCAAGGATCCAGGTACGCAGGTAGGTGCGTGCATTGTCAGTCAAGAAAAGAAAATAATGACCGTTGGATATAATGGCATGCCAAGCGGCTGCTCGGACGATGATTTCCCATGGGAAAGGGAGGGTGCTCCGCTGGATACGAAGTACTTGTATGTTTGTCATGCGGAGATGAACGCAATCCTGAACAGTGGGCATAATGATTTGCGTGGGAGCACGATTTATACGACACTCTTTCCGTGTGCTGAATGTACGAAGGCGCTTATTCAGAAAGGTGTGAAAGAAGTGATTTACCTTTCGGACAAATATGCGGGACAAGATCTTTTCGTGGCAGCGAAACGCATGATGGATTCTGCCGGTGTTGTGTATCGCGAATATATTCCGTCTGGAAGAGAGCTCGTGATTCATACCTGACACAGCCCCATTTTGTTGGATTGATATGACACCGACCTCGCTTTTGCGCTTGTCGGTGTTTTTTTGCAGATTTTTGAAAACACTATTGACACGAAAATAGTACTGGTGTAGAATCACTACTATAAAATAAACACTACCGAAGGAGGAAAACACATGAATGTTCAATTCAAAAAAGGCGTTCTGGATTTATGTGTTCTTTCAATGCTGAAAGGGTCCGACCAATATGGGTACGAACTGGCAAACACTCTTTCAGAATTGATACAGATATCAGACGGAACGGTATATCCAATTTTGCGCAAGCTTGCGACAGATGGTATGGTTACCACATATCTGCAAGAATCCACAAGCGGGCCTCCGCGCAAATATTATCGGCTGACGGGTTTGGGAACGAAAACGCTGGCCATATTGCTGCAAGAGTGGCTTGCCTTCTCAAGTAGCGTCAATAAAATCGTGGGGGGTGAGGAGCAATGAATAGAGAAGAGTATTTAGCCAGACTCAGAAAGGCACTATCTTCTCTGCCGGCATCAGAAGTTACGGATATATGTGGAGATTTTGAAGAGCATTTCGCGATCGGGTTATCACAGGACAAGACGGAGCACGAGATTTCCGCCGAGCTCGGTGATCCGGAAAGAGTTGCTGGCTCATATCTCGGCGATGCCGGAGAAGCGGTCTCGACAGAAGACGCTGTTCGTGCGGCCGCAAATTGTGCGGGGAATCATGGCGGAGCCTCGTCCGCAAATGCCGCGGAACAAGAGAAAGACCTGACGGGACCCCGTCTCTTCGTTATTCTGTTTAATGTGCTTGTAATGATATGGGTTGCTTTCGCGTGGCTGACGACGCTGTTTTCATTGTGGTGTGTTACGCTTGCCTTTCTTGCTGTAGGAATTGGACTTCTGATAGGTCTTTTTGCCGTAAGTGGAATTGGCATTTCTCTGCTGCTTTTGTTTGGAATTGGATCCTTGCTTCTGGCCGTAGGATCAGGCATACTAAATTTCTTCCTTACAAAATGGTCCGTGATCGGAACGAAGGCCTATATCAAATGGAATAGCAAAGTATATAACAAGGGGTTCTGAGAGAGGAGGAATAGCAAATGAAGAAATCAAGTATCATTCTCACGATCGTTTGCATATCGACACTTCTTGCAGGAATAACCTGCTACATCATTGGCGGTGTCATAGCGGGTCGCGAAGGTATTGCGTATTTATGCGATCATGCACAAGACGGCGATTTTTCTCTAAGCCCGGAAGATTGGGGATTCGTAATCAACTCATATGATGATGGTGAAAAAGTTGATGTGGAGTCTCCGTTTTTCGATGTCCATGTCGACGGTGACGATGTATCTGTGAATCCCAATAATCAATCAGACGATAAGGATACGACGGTCGATACGGGGATAAACGAAACGGAAAATAATTGATTCCAATGCATTTCCCGTTCTTGCGCGAGATTGCGAAGCAATAAGCGATTACACCAACAAAACCTGCTTGCTCGAATAGCGAATAAGCAGGTTTTTTCTGTTTATTGGAGGAGGCGATCCACAATGCATTTTGGCGTAGTGGGCCTTCGGCAAAGCAGACAGCATTACGCTGAGACAAAGAGAGGCAGTTTTGTTGTGTCGGTGATCATTTTGCATAATGCCGCAAAAGTCTCACTTGTCTGATCAGCCTCATACCCACCGCGGCGGTACGTCGATGTTCGTGTCGTAACAATTATGTATATATAATAACCCTCTGTGATTGTATCCGTAGAAATATCGGAACATACGGGAAGCAGGTTGTATCCGCCTTCTGAGAGACTGTCTGCCAAGGCAGAGAAGCTAGATTCGGGAAGAAGGTATTCCTGTGAGGAGGATAGCGCTAGATTTTCTCCCGAACGAAGGGTGGTAATCAATTTTCCGCTTGCATCGAGGGTGGTCTCTCTTGCATAGAGCGTGCCATCATAGTAGAGCCCGCAGTAGTATAAGGTAATTTGAATCATGTCTGATTGCTCTGTAAGGTCACGTACATCGGAAGAATCGGTCGCATCCGAAGACTTTGAATCAAGAAGCGTTCCTCTTTGAAAGATTGTGCCAATCAGGAACAAGGAGAGAATCAGCAAAATGCTGACAACGGAAATGACTCGAAAATATCGGTTTTCTCGCATATGGCCCCTTCCTTACTTTACTCACATACTATTGTAGCAAAAATCCGTTCTGCAGGAGCTCGTTTCTTTCAAAATTTCCGCAAGCTTGAAATACTAAAAATGATATAATATCATTGTTATATTGAGATTTGCATGAGGTTTGAGAGGAGGCCCAATATGCTCGGCTTTTTACCGCGTCAGATTCGAGTTCTGTCCGATCGGTTTAGTGTGTGTCAAATTGCATCTATGGCAGATGTTCCAGACGAGGAGTATGTTTTTCTCGCCAGAACACCCGATGAGATCTCGCTTGTATGCAGAAGTGAATCTGTTCCAGAATCGACGCCTGTCAGAGACGACGGATGGCGGGGAATGCTTATTCAGGGTTGTCTTGATTTCTCACTCGTGGGCATTCTGAATCGAATTCTCGAGATTCTTGCTTTGCAATCGATTTCTGTATTCGCCGTATCGACATATAACACAGATTATATTTTTGTCAAAGGTACGTCTCTTGATTTGGCCGTACAAGCTTTGAAGGAAGAAGCGTATGACGTTGTGTTCGAAGACTTTTTCCCGCACAGAGGCTATTGACAAGACAAGAAGAAGAAAGCATAATGACAAGTAATTGAATAATTTATCAATGGCTTTGACGGAGAAAAGTAGCTGGACATTTGCAAACAGGGATGATAGGTCGATGATTGAGAGCCTGTCAATGAGAGAAGTCTAAGTGAAGTTCGCTCCTGAGCTGGTCGCCTGAAAGAACAATCGTGTAGGGAGACTCGGAGGTTCACCGTTATTATGAACGAAGTTATCGGAGGAAGCATTTTCTCTCGTAACGGATATGAGTGTGATGATGTTTTTGGCGTCATTGAAGATGGGTGGTACCGCGGTTATTCCGTCCCGTTGCTTTGTTGGAGACAACAGAAGCAGCGGGGCGTTTTTTTGTTCGTCATAAAGAGAGAGAAGGAGAGAAAACCATGGCAAGAAGAGAAGTTGAAACGTACATCTGGAACCCGGAAGCAGAATGCATGGACCCGGACAAGAGGCGAATTCTACAAAGTGAGCGTCTCGTTGCGTGTGTGAATTACATGTATGGGAACGTTTCCTATTACACCAAGAAGATGCAGGAAAAGGGCGTTGAGCCAGGCGACATCAAGGGAATTGAGGATTTATACAAACTGCCGTTTACCGACAAATTTGATTTCCGAGATAATTACCCATTTGGAACGCTTGCCGTGCCTCGCGAGAATATCAGACGTTTCCACGCATCATCGGGAACGACAGGCCGGATGAAGGTGGTCGGGTATACGCATAACGATATTGATCTCTGGACGGAGTGCCTATGTCGGGCAATGGCAAGATCAGGGGTACTTAAGGGCGACCTGGTACATATTGCCTATGGTTATGGACTCTTCACGGGCGGACTTGGACCGCATTATGCTTGCGATCCACTTGGTGCGACGGCGATTCCGGTATCGGGTGGCAATACACCACGGCAGATTCAAATTCTTCGTGAGTGGAAACCATCAGTCATCATGTGTACCCCTTCATATATGCTCCATATCGCAGATCAGATGGATGCTCTTGGCGTTAGCAAAGAGGAGTTATCTCTGAAATGCGGCATTTTCGGAGCGGAGCCATGGACACAAGAAATGCGTATGCAAATCGAGGAAAAACTTGGAATTCGGGCTTTCGACATATACGGGCTTTCCGAAATTTGTGGCCCTGGTGTCGGCTGTAGCTGTGATAAGTCTGAGCTTCTGCATCTTGAGACGGATCACTTCATTCCAGAAGTGGTTGATCCTGAGACGGGAATGCCGCTTGGTGAAGGCGAATTGGGAGAATTGGTCTTCTCTTCTGTCACGAAGGAAGGAACCCCACTGCTTCGCTATAATACACATGATCTCACGCGAATCTACTATGACAAATGTGCATGCGGAAGAACGACGCCTCGCATGGAGAAAGTTACCGGCCGTGCGGATGATATGATGATTATCCGCGGGGTGAATGTATTCCCGACACAAATTGAGTCGGTTATGCTGAGATATTCTGAAGTGGAACCGCATTACATTATTCTTGTGGATCGTGTGAACAATTTGGATCGCATGACTGTGAAGGTTGAGATGACCTCGGCATTTTTCTCCGATTCGATTAAGGACATTGAGAGAACGGAGAAGAAACTTTCTGAGGACATTGCCTCGGTTACAGGGATTCATGCCAAGATTACACTTTGTGAACCAAGAAGCCTTCCGCGTTCCGAAGGTAAGATGAAGAGAGTATATGACGAGCGGTTCAAGGCATAAACGTGCATTTTTCCGGTGAAGCATTGTATAATGCAGATATGTAGTATGGTAGCGTGGCAGAAGAAACGGGAGAAATACATATGAACAATAAGACGGCAGCAGATAGGATTTCCTCCCAAATCACCCGCGTGGGGATTCTTGGGCTTGGCCTGATCGGGGGGTCTCTTGCAAGAGCTTTTCGTGAGAAGGCGAAGATCCCATATATTGTTGCGGTAGATACGGATCGGGCTTCGGGGGCGCGTGCATTAGCGGAAGGCGTGATCCATGCGTTTTCGACGCCAGATGAGGGATACGCGATTTTCGATGGATGTGATTTGGTCTTGCTTTGCACGCCACTTCCTATCATTATGAAGAATCTTCCCGAGCTTGAGAAATATAGTATTGGTATCATTTCGGATGTTGGGTCGGTGAAGAAACCTGTTATGGATGCCGTGAAACTGCCTAATTTCATCGGGGGGCACCCGATGGCTGGGTCAGAGCGGCAGGGATTCTCCTGCTCGAACGCTTCGCTTTTTGAAAATGCAATGTATGTTCTATGTGTGGACGAGACGTGTATGGTGACGGCATCTATGCTTCAACAATTTGAAGATGTCATTCATGCGATTGGCGCAACGCCGGTTCGTATGAAGCCTGAGGAACATGATCGGCGCGTTGCGGCGGTATCCCATCTTCCCCACGTTGCGGCATCCGCACTTTCACTTCTGGCCGCTCGATTGGATGACGGGCAACTTGCCGCACTGGCGGCAGGCGGATTTCGTGATATAACTCGAATTGCCTCGTCGGATTCTTCTTTGTGGGCAGGTATTACGCAGGCATCCGCGCCTTCACTGATTCCGATTCTCGGGAAATATATTGAGATTTTGCAGCATTACCAGGCTGATTTGGACAAAGGGAATACGCGTGCGGTTGAGGCGTTCTTTGCGCAAGGCGCTTATTATCGGAACAGTCTCCCAATGGGTGGGCGTGGCGCTCTCGATGCGACGGCTTCTCTGACAGTATATTTGGAAGACAGGCCTGGTGCACTTGGCTCAATTACCACGCTTCTGGGTCAACGAAACATTAATATTCTTAACATCAATATTCGCAATTATCGCACCTATGAGGGAGGACAGCTTCATCTGCTTTTGGGCGATAGTGCGCAGGTAGTCGAAGCATACGCCCTTCTGAAGGAGGCTGGATATGAGTGCGATTAAGTATGGACTAATCGGGCATCCGCTCGGACACAGCATGTCGCCTTATATTCACGAGCGCATTATGGAAGCGAGCGGCATTTCAGGCCGCTATGATCTCTACGATGTTGACCCGGTTCATTTTGACGCAGAAGTAAAGCTGCTGATGAGAGAATTAGCTGGATTCAACTGTACAATACCGTACAAGCAGTCAGTCATTTCGTTTTTGGATCGCCTTGACGAGGTCGCGGCTAAATATATGGCAGTCAATACGGTTTCGGGTAGAGTCGGATACAATACGGATCGCGATGGTTTTTTATCCGTTGGCTTGCGTCTTCTCGGCAAGAAGGTTCTTCTTCTTGGCGCGGGGGGCGTGTCGCGAATGATGGCTTATGAAGCGGTTGAACAAGGTGCGACAATTACAATTATGGCTCGAACGATGCAAAAAGCAGAGGCGCTGGCTTTGGATTTGCGCGCAAAGTATGGCAAAGAGGTGCACGTTATTTCGGAAATGGAAGAGGCACAAGGACAGTCATATGATGTGATTTTGAATGGAACGCCTCTGGGTATGTGGCCGTTCTGCGGCGGCGTTCCTATTACTTCTGCGATTTTTTGTCCAGGGCAACAAGTATTTGACACAGTATATAATCCAGTCTCAACGAGGATGGTTTTACAGGCGAATAAGCATGGGGCAGAGGCGACTGGCGGATTGAAGATGCTTTTCGGGCAGGCGCTTGCCGCCCAGAAAATCTGGAATCCGGATGCGCATTACTCTCCTGAGCGACTGCAGAAGATTCTGGCTGAGCTTCCCGCAGAGGTGCTTTCACATTCGCCGGTGAAATATATCATGACAGGGTTCATGGGGGCTGGTAAAACAACGGTTTCGCGTGAGCTTGGCAGGCGACTTCATATACCCGTGATTGATTTGGATGAGCGAATCGAGAAGACGCGCGGTTGCAGTGTGAGTGATATTTTCGAAAGAGATGGGGAGGCGGGATTCCGCATAGTGGAATCATCCGTACTCAAGGAGATTCTGTCAGATAAGCAGGCAGCGATTATTGCTTTAGGCGGTGGGGCCATTTTGCAGGAAGAGAATCGCGCGCTAATCCATAGAAGTGAAGCGATGACAATCTTTCTTCATGCGTCAATGGAATGCATATGGGAGCGTATCGGACATATGAAAGGCCGTCCGCTTGCAGGGGATCCCGGCGATGAAGAAGAGGCGGGGCGATTTAGCAAGGTAGCTGCGCTTTACGAAGGGCGGCTGCCGTTATACAACAAGTATTGCGATGTAAGAATGGAAGCGGATAAAGATTTTCAAACGGTTACGTCTGAGATTATGGACGCACTGGGATACGGAGGATAAGATGATTCTTGTTTTGAAAGCAGGTTTACCAAAGGATAAAGTGAATGCACTCTGTGATTTTCTCCAGAAGAGCTACGGGGTTATGACGAACCCGATTTTTGGCTCGGAGACAACGATAGTCGGGCTTGTCGGGGATACACAGTCGATTGAAGTTGAAGCGATGAGTATGCTTGATGAAGTGGAGCGTGTTGTAAAAGTACAAGAACCTTACAAACGCGCGAACCGGAAATTTCACCCAGATGATACGATTGTCAGCATTGGGGATGTAAAAATCGGCGGCAAGAAAATAATCGTCTGTGCTGGTCCCTGTTCTGTCGAATCAGAGGAACAATTGATTGGAATAGCAGAAAGTGTGAAAGAAGCAGGGGCTACGATGCTGCGCGGAGGAGCCTTCAAGCCAAGGACGTCTCCGTATGCTTTTCAGGGATTGAAGGCAGAAGGTCTGATGTATTTGAAGCGCGCACGCATGGCGACGGGCCTTCCAGTCGTCTCGGAGATCACCAATCCGGCGCAACTTGAGCTATTCATGGAATTTGTTGATGTCGTTCAGGTCGGGGCGAGAAATATGCAGAATTTCGAACTACTTAAGGAACTTGGGCGTATTTCCAAGCCGATTCTGCTTAAGCGGGGCTTCTCAAATTCAATCGAAGAGCTTCTGATGTCTGCAGAATATATCATGTCGGGTGGGAACAGCCAGGTGATTCTCTGCGAGCGCGGCATTCGCACGTTTGAGACGGCAACACGGAATACACTCGATATCAGTGCCGTCCCCATTCTCAAGTCCATGACGCATTTGCCTGTTGTGATTGATCCATCACATGCCGGAGGAATGGCATGGCTTGTGGAACCACTATCAAAGGCAGCCATTGCTGTCGGAGCGGATGGGTTAATTATCGAAGTTCACAACGATCCCAAGCATGCGTTATCAGATGGAAAGCAATCCCTGACACCGGAGGCATTCGGGGATATAATGAAGAGGCTGGCACCGGTTGCCGAAGCGGTCGGACGTTCAATCTGACCTTGACCACTTGTGCTTTCCTGACTAAAACGACATGCTTTCGAATAAAAGACGAGAACATGATCCGAAGGAGGATTCTATGCCCGAAATTATGGCCAATACCAACAACGGCAAATACCCGATTCATGTTAGGACGGGTTCTCTGGCTAAGCTCGGCGATATTGCCGCAGCAACCGTTAAAGGAAGGAAGGTCTTTGTCGTCACAGACACGAATGTTGCACCACTATATCTAGGCAAAGCGATTGCTTCGCTTAAGGATGCCGGTTTTGCCACATATTCGTGTACGGTTACGGCGGGGGAGACTGCCAAATGCAAGGACATGCTTTTCTTGCTTTACGATCAGTTTAGCGAAGCCGGAATAACAAGAGCCGATCTCATAGTTGCTCTTGGCGGCGGAGTCGTTGGCGATTTAACTGGATATGCTGCGTCATCGTATCTTCGTGGCTGCCCCTTGATTCAAGTTCCGACAACTCTGCTTGCACAGGTTGATTCTTCCATCGGAGGGAAGACCGGCATTGATCTGCCATATGGCAAGAATCTTGTCGGTGCATTTTATCAGCCCAAAGCGGTACTCATTGATCCGAGTGTCTTATCGACGTTGCCCAGAGCAAGGATGGCAGAAGGCATGGCGGAAGTTATCAAATATGGTTGTATCCGGGACGAACTTCTTTTCGAATCGATTGAGAAGGGAACCTTTGATCTCGAGTGGATTCTGGAACGTTGTATCCGAATTAAGACAACAGTGGTTCAAAATGATGAATTTGATACTGGCGAGAGAATGATCCTGAATTTCGGACATACGTTGGGTCATGCGATTGAAAAAGTGACAAAATACACGAAATATACGCACGGCGAAGCAGTTGCAATCGGCATGGTATATGCCGCTATCATAGGTGAACTTACACATACCACGCCTTTCGGGACATCGGATCGAATCCGAAACGTGCTTGTAAGATGGAATCTTCCTGACAGAATCGATTTGCGTGCCGATGAACTATTTCACGCAATGCTTTCAGACAAGAAGAAACTATCCGGGAAGATCTATTTTGTTCTATTGCGAAAAATCGGTGAGGCCGCGACTTTTCCGATGACTTCTGAGGAACTGAATAAGCATCTGATTGATGCGCTTGCCAGATCAGAGAAGTAAGGAGCCATATACGTGACAGAGAACGATAGCGAAAATTCAGTCATGAAGGTGAGTCCCGGGCTGCTAAACGGGCGCGTATCTGTGCCTCTTTCCAAAAGCATCTTGCACAGAGCGCTGATTTGCGCGATGTTTGCGGGTGACATATCGCTTGCGGATATCGGATCTGACGCCCTTTCCGATGATATCAGTGCAACAAGGGAATGCCTGCAAAACCTGATCGTGCGTAAATCATCGCAAGATGGGACAATACATGCAGCCGCGCCCCTTCATCTTTCCTGCAAAGAGTCAGGGTCGACCCTTCGTTTTCTTGTCCCGCTATCAGCTTCCCTTGGAATCCCCGTCATCCTTGATGGCTTAGGAAGACTTCCGGATCGACCTCTTGCAGAATTTACTGCGATATTTGAAGGGAAGGGTGTGTCACTGTCTTTTCCGGAAGACGGCAAATCCCTCCCGCTATGCGTACAAGGACAGCTTCATGGCGGCGTATTTCGCGTCCCGGGAAACATTAGCTCGCAGTATATTACGGGGCTTCTTCTCTCGCTTCCGATTCTACCCCAGGATTCGGAAATCATCCTGACGTCACCGCTTGAATCCGAGCCGTATGTCGAGATGACAAGAGACGTCATGCGCGCTTTTGGCGTCGCAACGGAGAAGACGAAGAGGGGTTATTTCATTTCTGGTCGCCAAACATATTCTCGGCAAACGCCATACAAGGGCGAGCCCGATTTCTCGCAAGCGGCATTCTGGCTAGTTGGCGAATATTTAGGCAGTCATATCTCGGTTATGCCTCTTCCGAACGAATCCTGTCAAGGGGATCGTGCAATCGTGTCTTTGCTCAGCGAACTACGCGCATATGCCGCTCACCCTGGATCAGAGAATTCCCCATTTCGAGTAGATGCCTCGCAGATTCCAGATCTGGTGCCGATTTTCTCGGTCGCCGCCGCGGCCACCCCTTGCGTTACACAGATTATTCGAGCGTCCAGACTGCGGTTCAAAGAATGCGATCGATTGATGGCGACACAGAAGATATTGTCCTCTCTCGGCGTGCAAATCGAAGAGACAGAAGACGGGCTGATCATCTACGGGAAAGACATCCCAGCCGACAAACCTGTTTTTACAGCAGGCAATATCCATCCTTTTCACGATCATCGGATGGTGATGGCGGCAGCAATTGCCGCAACACGTGCTGACGGACCGGTATATATTTCGGATTATCAAGCAACAGACAAATCTTACCCGGGATTTTTCCGGGATTTTCGGACAATGGGAGGACATGCCGATGAGTTCCATGTGGGGGAATAGTGTCAGAATAAGTATTTTTGGCGAGTCGCACGGGCCGTCAATCGGTGTGGTCATGGAAGGAATCCCATCGGGATTCATACTTGATATGGAACAGATTGCCGCGCACATGGCGCGGCGTGCGCCAGGCCAGATGCCGTGGTCTACAAAGAGAAGCGAGAAAGACGAACCGGTGATTCTGTCGGGTATGTACCTTGGCAAGACAACGGGAACGCCGCTATGTGCGATGATTAAAAATACGGATACACATTCTTCCGATTATTCAGCACTTGCCGATAAACCGCGCCCGGGGCATGCCGATCTGACGGGTCTTGCGCGATATAACGGTGCGAACGATCCGCGTGGCGGAGGACATTTCTCCGGTCGTATTATGGCTCCGCTGACCTTTGCCGGTGCAGTCTGCATGCAGATTCTGGCAAGTCGTGGCGTACAAATTCATGCACATATATATGAAATCGCTGGGATTATGGATACACCGTATGATCCGCTTATTCGGCCTCAACCTGTTTCGGGCAAGTCTTTCCCGGTAATATCGGAGACGGCGGAAACGCAGATGATTGCCGCAATTTTAGAAGCGAGAGATTCACAGGATTCTGTCGGCGGCATCATTGAGTGCATGGCGACCGGTTTTCCAGCTGGATTGGGGAAGCCGATTTTCGATAATATAGAGAGTCGGATTGCGTCATTATTATTTGGGATACCGGCAATTAAGGGAGTAGAATTCGGGCGCGGCTTCGGCGTTTCGGGTGTCAAGGGATCAGAGAACAACGATTCGCCATACATATCCAAGCAAGGGATTCGATTACAGACAAATAATGAAGGCGGCATTGAGGGCGGCATCTCAAACGGCATGCCAATTCTTCTTCGGTGCGCCTGCAAACCAACCCCTTCCATCTCCCGTCCGCAAGATACGATAAATTTGCAGACAATGCAAAACGACACCATCCAAATTAAGGGCAGGCATGATC
>JBPOHB010000071.1:0-5954 GCA_052036055.1 Bacillota bacterium
CGGCTTAAGGATGAGTACATTCGCTCTCTTCCAGAGGACGAGAGATTCGCTCTCGGATACAGAATCTCAGGAGGTGGGCAGGTCGTTTATTCTCCCGTTCCGACGAATCTAACCGAAGAGAAGAACATACATAATGGGAGCCAGGTTCAGAAGATCAAACCAGTACGCACCAAGAAGCAAAACAATCAATCGGGAGTTGTCGTGGAAGGGATTGATAATTGTCTTTTGCACCTATCCCGTTGTTGTAGCCCAGTTCCGGGAGATCAGATCATCGGATATATTACGAGAGGAAATGGCGTGGGTGTCCATCGCATGGATTGTTCGAATATCCGAAATATTCTCAAGAATTCGGGGGAATCACCTAAGGATGCCGAAAAAGCTTCGCGGCTGATTAACGTGCATTGGGAGGATCGAGGAGAGCTCGACAGCTATAAGGTGGAGATTAACATTCTTGCTCATGACAGGCGGCATTTGCTTGCGGACATATCCAACGCTATCGCAGAGGAGAAGGTATCCATTATTTCGGCTCAGATTCAGTCGCTTAAGGATTTGACGGCAAACTTCAACATGACAATAGAAATAAGAAGTCAGATGCAATATGAACGTGTTGTGAATCGTCTGAAGAGTATTAACGATGTGATTGAAGTACGACGCGGACACTAATGCAATGCCACATCAAGGAAATTAAAAAGCGCTTTCCACATTATGAAGAAAGCGCTTTTTCTTGTGATGAAAGTTACACAACGGTTAACGAAATGAGAATCATGGGTCTCCGTTTTGTCTTTTCGAAAAGGAAGTTGCGAACATAATCTCTCATTTGTCCGGAATCAACGAATGTAGAGATCATTTTGTTTTGCTGATTGCATTTATCAACTAGTTTCTCGATCTTCTCGGAACAGTCGCGTATGACTGCCTCTGATTCGCTCTCATACAGGAATCCAATCGCCTGTACGTTGGGCGAGGCAAGAAGAACGCCCGTTTTTCGTGAGATGACCATTGAAATAGCAACAATTCCATCGTCAGCAAGCAGCCTTCGATCTCGTAGAACACGGTTATCAAGTTCGCCGACACCGGAACCGTCAATCAAGACAGGTGCTGCATTGATATAGCCGGAAATGCGAGCCATGTCCTTTGCACATTCGAAAATATCTCCATTATTCAGCAGGAAAATGTCATTCCATGCTTGCCCTAAGTCCTTTGCGAGTTGCGCGTGACGGAAAAGCATGCGATATTCACCGTGAACGGGGATGAAAAATTTTGGTCGTAAAAGCTGGTGAATGAGCATAAGCTCACTTCGGTAAGCATGCCCTGAAACGTGAACATCGGCGAGGGATTCATAAATGACATGCGCGCCTCTGCGGAAAAGCTCGTTGATGACACGATAGATTGGTTTCTCGTTTCCGGGAATCGGGTGCGCGGACAAGATAACCGTATCACCTTGGTGGATCTCAACAATTTTGTGCGAAGAAAACGCCATGCGACTCAGCGCGGACATGGGTTCCGCTTGACTGCCTGTGGTAAGGATTACAATCTGTTCGGGTTGATATCGATCGATTTCATTTATATCAATTAACGTATCGGGTTTCATCTGGATATAGCCTAGCGAATTTGCAGCAGCAAATACATTTAGCATGCTCCGACCGATAAGTGCGACTTTACGGTTGTACATTTCTGCTGCGGTAAAAATCTGCTGCATTCTATGCACATGTGAAGAGAAAGTTGCCACGATTATGCGACCAGGTGCATTTTGAAAAATCCGCTGAAAAGATTCGCCCACTTGACTTTCAGACAGGGAAGATCCAGGAATCTCCACGTTGGTACTCTCTGCAAGAAGCAAAAGAACACCTTCTTTGCCAAGTAGTGCGAGACGCTGTAAATCGATCGGTTCCCCATTTATGGGGGTATAGTCAATTTTGAAGTCACCGGTATGAATGACAACGCCAACAGGGGTGCGGATAGAAAGTGCAAAAGCATCGGCAATGCTGTGGTTTACCCGAATAAATTCGACGGAAAATGCTGATCCAGCAGCGATTACATCCCCTGCAAGGCAGGATTGAAGCATGATGCCCTTTGTGCCATTTCCTTTATCGGTAAGTTTTCTGCGAACCAATTCAATTGTTAGCTTTCCGCCAAAAATCGGACATTTGATCTCTTTCATCAGATAGGGAAGCGCACCGATGTGGTCTTCGTGCCCGTGTGTGAGGAAAATGCCTCTGACGCGATCCTTATTCTGAATAACATAAGAATAATCTTGAATGACGGCGTCAATACCAGGCATATCCTCTTCAGGAAACGCCATACCGCAATCGACGATAATCATGTCATTTCCAAATTCCAGAAGTGTCATGTTTTTGCCGATTTCGCACATTCCGCCAAGCGGAATTACGCGAAGCGTGCCTTTGCGCTTTTCTTTGTTCTTTGGTTTGACAGAGGTATAGGAGAAATGCTCGGCGGCGGTCTCCGTTTTTGGACTTTTCTTATGTTCAGAAGGAACAGATGGGGAGGGTTGCGGTTTGGATGGTTTGTTTCCGGAATTTCCGGCTGTCTTCTGCATGCCTGGCTGCGAATGCCCGGCAGGATTTGACCTTGGTTGACTGTTACGATTTGTGTGTAACGAGGCGGCAGATACCTGTTTCTTTTCCGCCGAAGCGACAGGGTTGGTTTTGTGCTTTCCTGGAAGCCTCACACTGTTTTGGTATTCTGGTGAAGGTTTGGTCTGTGGGACATTGGATGGTTTTTTGGGTGCTAGTCCGTCGTTTTTTTGACCTTGTGTCATATTTGTTTTTCCTTTCGGTTAATTAATCTCACAGAAAAAGACCAGTACATGTATTCATACAAGTACAGCTTGCGAAAAGCACGGAATTTCGCGGAAAAGGAGTATCCGATACGCATATGTGCGATCAAGATGGCGTGCGTGGAAGGAGGATTATGTTACAAATGCGCGAACGCATTAATTCCAATCAATGTTATTTCAGGATATAGATGGTAACAGAACCACCTTGTGTGACAGTGGACGTATCGTTAACATAAAGATCAATCATATTGCCGCTAACACCGCTGCCTGTATCTTCCGCGGTGTAATAACCGTCGCCGCCAAGCGGATCGTTCGAAACATAGATTCTCGTCCCAGAAGGGATAACAGAAGTGTCTGTTGCAATTGTTCTTCCTTGTGTACAAGTCGTTCCAGAGGCAGTTCTGACACTATACACACCATTTCTCAGCTGAGGACCATAGTAGGTTACCTTGACCGTCATGGATTCGTATGCGCTTAGGTCTGCTGGCGCGGCTTCACCTTCGGGTGAAAGTGCCGTGACAGGCTTTGTGGTTGTCGGCGTAGTCGTAGTCGTTCCTGTAGGCTTTGGGGTCGCGGTAGCAACGGGTTTTGGCGTCGGCGTTGGTGTCGGTGTAGCAGGTGCTGTTTCTGAACAAAGAGACGCAAGAACATAGGTCCCTTTAACTGTCTGATACCAGCCAGTCGAAGTCAACGACACAACGGAGATTGCATCTCCCGCATTTAGCGTCTTCGTAATCTCAGAATCCGTACTCGGTTGCGAGCGAACATTGACTGTGCCTGTGACATATCGTGTGCCAGAAACGACGGTATCTGGTGGTGTGGTAGAGAGATAATCGGAAATGACATATGTGCCATCGGCCAATTTCTTCCAGCCATTTGCTGTCGTAGCTACTGAATCAATCTCATCGCCTGCGGCAAAGCTTCCGACTTTCTCATACTCAATTCCAGGCCCCGACCGAATGGATAGTTCTGCCGTCACATAGTAATGAATAGCTTCGGCCGTCTCTGCAGAGGCTTGCGCCCGAACAGTCTGCGCGGAAGTCGCGGCAACCGTGACGGAGGAAGTAATTCCCGTTGCCACACTGACCCCTGACGCATCTTGGGCAACCATGTTTGGCACGCTAATCATTGCAGATCGGGACTCGAGATCAAGCTCAGCATCTTGTGTCGTGACGGGGGCAAGAGCCGATAATTCATCGGCAGTCACGGCAGAATCAGCATTATACTCAGTAGACTTACTGTCTTTCGAAGAGGAAAACGCGGATTCGGCACCGAAAATACATACAAGGACGAGAACCACCAGAAGAACGCCGCTTAAGGCAGATCTGACCTTCTCTTTGGTATCCGTATATGTCTTTGGTATTCCGATAAATTTCATAAAGTCCTTCCGTCAAATCATGCGGATATGTCGCTCAAAAATGATATGTGATCTTGAAATGATCAGATGTATCGGCTAAATTATACCACATAACCGAAACAATTGAAATACACGCGCAAAATGACGCCAGAAACGCGGCCCTTGCACCATTTTTAGCAGAAAAGAAGTCATATCTTCTATATATTCACCACTTGCACATTTAGGCCTTCTTATGCAGATAACTCTGAAGTCGATCACGAAGAGAAATTTTGTCTTTTCGTGAAAGGCGCATACGAGGGAAAGCGCTCAATATACGCCGCATTCTTCGCATGAATTTATCGGCAAGCTCTTCTTGCTGGAGCAGAAGCTTCTGTAGTTCCTCTTCAATAGCCGCCCTTGGTTCGGCTCGGAAGTTGCTTACGGCATTTTGAAGCTCGAGCTTCTTCTTATCGATCATTTCCGCGAACAAGGTCAGCTGATTCATATCTATATTGAAGCGAATGGCATCACGCACGGAAATGGCTAAGTCGACGACAAAGACAATTGCAAAGATGCCAGAAAGGATAATGCGAACCAGTAATGGCATACAGGAAATGACTTTGCTAATGGGCGGTGCGATCAGATAAACGAGAATAAAGGATAACACGCCCCAGATCAGGCTGAAGGCAAGGCAGATCCGCCCGTGAAGGTTATATTTTCTGTGTGAATAGTCCCACCAAGTTTTATTAAATATACGCTCTAAGAGATAGCACGTGATATATTCGACGAGAGAGGTCAATATGACTGCAGCGAAAAATACGAGAATCGGGTACTTCTCAAGTGGCGACAGAATTGAAATGACCGCCATAGCACCAAATCCGTAAATGGGGCACACGGGGCCCACAAGGAAGCCGCGGTAAACGAATTTCTTCGCAGGAATAGAACAGTATACGGTTTCCAAAACCCATCCCAGAAAACTATAGAAAGTAAACGCGATAATCATGAAGGAAAAAGTTGACACGGATGACCTCCCTATCTGAAAAGATTATGAGACGATTCCGCGTTCTGCGTCAACGGTAACATATCGACCATCGGCAAGCAGTCTCGTCGCATTTTCACACGATAATATGGACGGAATATCAAGTGCAATGGCAACGGTTGCGGAATGACTGGAAGGATCGTCATCCTCGATGACAAGAGCTTTCGCTTTCCGAAGAAGCGGCATCATATGATTGTTCGTGTAAGGTGCGACAAGAATGATATCGTCAGCAGTAATCAGCGAGATGTCGGGCATGTGCTCTGGGTCGCGTATGTTTAGTACAGTACCGGACACCTTGGATTTGACCTCGTCACTTGAAGGACGCCCCTTTCCATGGGCAATGGACTGACCAATCGACTGCACCTTGATTGTATTCGTTGTTCCGCTCATTCCGACAGGTGTTCCTCCTGTCAGTACGACAATATCGCCGTCAAAGAGGAATCCACAGAGCTTTGCGGATGACATACCGACATCAAACATCTCATCCGTGGTCTGTACTTCATTGACGAGGATTGGGCAGACCCCCCAACATAGATTGAGCTGGCGCTGGATACGCGGGAAGACGGTTGATGCGACAATCGGGCAGGCAGGGCGAAAACGAGAGACAAGTCGCGCGGTGCGGCCTGCGTGTGTGACAGTAATAATCGCCTTAGCGCTTAAATCCATTGCTGTCGTACATGTTGCATGACTGATCGCATTTGCAACAGAAGAAAGCATTGTTGGGCGCGCATTTTCCAAATCCTTCCAATAATCAATCGAACACTCTGTCTGGCGGGCGATGTCGA
>JBPOHB010000265.1:0-5488 GCA_052036055.1 Bacillota bacterium
CTTGCAGAGAAGAATGATCCGGATACCAACATCGTTACGGTAGAAGATCCCGTTGAAATTCAGATCCCTGGAATCAATCAGGTTCAAGTAAACGTCAAGGCTGGTATGACTTTTGCCGGTGGTCTTCGTTCTATTTTGCGTCAGGACCCCGACATTATTCTCGTCGGAGAAATTCGTGACGGTGAGACAGCTGAGATCGCTATGCGAGCCGCTATCACCGGTCACCTTGTTTTCAGCACGATCCATACCAACGACGCCATTTCCTCGATTAACAGACTGATTGATATGGGGCTTGAGCCATTCATGGTATCCTCCGCATTGATCGGTGTTGTATCTCAGCGTCTTGTCAGGCGAATCTGCACCAATTGCCGCCATGAGTATGAGCCGGACGAAATAGAAAGTGACATGCTTCACCTGAAACCGGGCCAGAAATTATACGAGGGCGCTGGCTGCACAGAGTGTAACGGCACTGGATATAAGGGACGTATTGCCATTCACGAGATCGTAGTTATTTCCCGCGGTATGAAGAAACTCATGGAGCGCCGAGCATCGGAAGACGACATGCGCGCCCTCGCCGTCAGCGAGGGAACCCAACTGCTTTCTCAATCAGCCGCTGAGCTGGTTCTTGAAGGAATAACCACTGTTCGTGAAATGAACAAGGTTACATATACAATCGACTGATTAAGGAGGATCAAAAGTGGAAGCTTTTTCATTATCAATGGATGCTATTTTGACGGAAGCGGTTCGTCGCCAGGCATCTGACACACATATTACGGTTGGTTTACCGCCAATGATTCGTGTGCACGGTGAATTGATGCCAATGAGCACGAATAATCTCACAGCAAGTGATGCTGAATTTTTGTGCAAATCCATGTTGGATAAGTCGAGGCTGCAATATCTTAACGAACGCGGTGAGATCGACTTCTCATATGTTGTTAAGGATTTCAGCCGCTTCAGATGCAATATTTTCAAGCAGCGCGGTAGCTATACGCTTGCAGCAAGAACGATAACCACGGAAATCCCTACCTGTGAGAGATTAGGACTTCCGGATTTATTCAAGGAGCTTGCGCTTAAGCCTAGGGGACTCATTCTTGTAACGGGTCCAACGGGTTCAGGCAAATCCACAACACTCGCCGCCATGATTGGACACATTAATCAGACACGCAGATGCCACATACTGACTCTGGAAGAACCCATCGAGTACCTTCACAAACACGGCGAGTCGATGGTCAACCAGCGAGAAGTACATGAAGATACACTTTCTTTTGCGAACGCACTTCGTGCCGCACTCCGTGAGGATCCAGATGTAATCATGGTCGGAGAAATGCGCGACCTTGATACAATTGGTACGGCAATTACCGCTTCTGAGACGGGTCACCTTGTTATGTCAACACTCCATACAAGTGGCGCGGCAGATACCGTCAACCGTATTATCGATGTATTTCCCCCGCATCAACAGGATCAGATTCGCGTCCAGCTCGGATCTGTCTTGATAGCCGTAATTTCGCAGACTCTCGTCCCAAGAGCCGATGGCTCCGGTCGTATTGCTGCCTTCGAGATACTCATTGCAAATGATGCTGTCAGAAACCTCATTCGCGAGGGAAAAACATATCAGATCGACAACACCATCTCAACAAACCTGAAGATGGGCATGTGCTCTCTCGACTACTATTTGGCTGAGCTTGTTAAGAAATCAGTTATTACCCGAGAGATGGCGCTGAGTTATTGCAAGAACCCTGACGATTTCAGGCGTTACCTTGCAAGTTCCGGTGTTAATGTCGGTACCTCGCAAGGCCTGTTTGACTCGCTTGATTTTTAATATAGAACGAAATAAAGGAGGTAAACGATATGCCTAATTTCAAATATGAAGTCATTGATTCTTCCGGCAAGGCCTCAAAGGGCATTGTTGAAGCGAATTCTCTTGACGATGCATCAAGGATGTTGCGCGCAGATGGAAGATTCATAGCATCACTTCAGATGGATACTGGTAACAGCGTTTTGAATATGAAACTTGGCAATCCAAGGCTCAAAACGAAGGATCTTCTGATCATCTGCAGGCAACTCTCCTCTCTATTGGGTGCTGGTATTACGGTTATTCGAGCACTCGATATGCTTTACCAGCAGATGGAGAGTAAGAAAGGCAAAGCCGTTATCGGTGCAATCTATGAGAGCATCCAATCTGGAAAGACCCTCTCAGAAGCCTTCCGTGATCAAAGCAAAGCCCTCCCGGACATTATGGTTAGTATGATTGGTGCCGGTGAAGAATCTGGGCGTCTTGATGAAGTGATGAACAGACTATGCACCCATTTTGAAAATGAGGCAAAACTCAAAAACAAAGTCGGTGCCGCCATGGTTTATCCCGTAATTTTGGCCATTGTTACCGTTGGTATTACATTAGGACTTATGATTTTTATCGTTCCGAAATTTGGCGATGTTCTGACAGGCATGGGGTCAACACTTCCGCCCCTTACCGAAGCAGTGCTTGGATTCAGCGATAATCTGGTTCATTATTGGTTCGTGTATGCAATTATCATCGGTATTATCCTGTTCTTCTGGAAGAAATACCGTTCGAGCGAGAAAGGCGGACTTGCCTGGGATCGCTTCAAACTCAAGGTTCCCTTGCTTGGCAAAGCGGTAAAAGCGACTGCTGCCGCAAGATTTACGCGAACCATGTCTACTTTGCTGAAAAGTGGTATCAATATATTAGAATCAATGGAAATAACCAGTCGTACGCTTGGAAATCGCTATCTTGCAAAGAGATTATTCGAATCACGTACCGAGATCCGCAAAGGTGTTACGATTTCTAAATCGATTCGTGGAATAGCCGAATTTCCGCCCATGATCTATGCAATGGTTGCTATCGGCGAGGAGTCAGGAACCCTTGATACCATTTTAGATCGAGCTGCAGATTTCTTTGAGGAAGAAGCAGACGCTTCTATTGCGAAACTTACTGCCGCCCTAGAACCTCTGATGATTATTGTTATGGCTGGTGTTGTCTTGGTGGTCGTAGGCGCATGTGGTCTGCCTATACTGCAATTAACATCCGCTATCGGATAATTTGTTATAAACCGAAAGGAGAGAAAGCATGGAAAATCCATTTTCAAAACTGACAAGTACCCAAGACATTGCAATTGATGTGTCAAGCTCGAACTTGCATCTTGTTCTCGGAAGTTACAACCGAAAATCAGGTTACGTATCTGTTGAGAAAGCTTGTGATATTCAACTAGAGCTAGAGACAATTAATGACGGGGTTGTAGCTGATCAATTTGGTGTTGTAATGGCACTCAAGAATACACTTGCTAAAATGAATATTCAAGAGAAACGGTCAATCTTTTCTGTTGAAGGAAGTTATCTTCATACCAGAGATCTTGAGCTTCCCGCCGTGCGCGCAGATCAGCTCAAGGACATGATCCGATATGAGATTCTTGGTCAGGGCAATACGAATCGTGACATGATCGTTGAATATATCGTATATGGGACGACTGTTGACGAAGAAACAAAGCAGGTCAAATACAAAGATAGCGCCACTGCCATTCCCAAAGATGTTGCAAGTGATTTTCGCGATTTGATGAAGACGTGTGCACTTACGCCTGTCGCACTTGATGTTAACCCCAACGCTATTCGCAAACTCTTTCAGACAGGAATGGTGAACGGACACGTTAATCTTGAGACGAACACCCTTCTCTTAATTGAATTGTCTGATAAGACAACGAATATTACCGTGTTAGATAAAGGTTTTCCCGTCTTAACAAGGCGTCTTCAATTCGGCCATTCCAATATTCGCCAGGTCGCAGAAACGGTTAAGAAAATCCAAGGAAATGCTGCTGATAAGACATCCATTCTTACACGCCGTCTCCAAGTGGTTAAGGGCGAGGGCGTCAAAACGCTTGAGCTTTCCGATATTGATGTTTGGAACGAGAGTGTTAAGGATGAGCCTTCACTTGCCAGTGCCGTTACGGCCTATTTCAAGAGTCTGACCGATGCCGTCTCACGAACCGCTCAATTCTCCATTTCGAAATACCACCTTGATAGTATCAGCACTTGCTTCCTATATGGAAGTGGTGCCGCTTACAAGAAGATTGATAAAGAACTTGCACGCCAGCTTTCAACGCAAGTTGAAGTGCTGACGTCGCTAAGCACCGTAGTTGCACCAAAAGACTTCGTTCTTGCAGAGTATGTAAATGCCTGCGGTGCTCTTATTAGAGAGAATTAAGGGAGGAGCGAAAAATGGCACTAGTAACGAAAAAACCTGAAATTTCCAAGAAAGACATGAATTTCTTTTCCGAGTTCTCCTCTTCTGCTGGTCAGGTTGCATCATATATTTCGATTGCATTGATTGGATTCATTGCGTTTCTCTTTGTTGCGATTGTATTATTTGCTCTGGTTTCTATCCAGAAAGCAAGCGTACAAAACAAGATTGACAAGCTAACTACTGAAATGAATTCTGAAGAGTATCTCGAGAAACTATCCTCATACGATGATCTGAATCTGCAGCTTTCCGATTATCAGGGGCAATACTACGAGATGTCTCAGCTCTATGCAAAAGTATCAACCGTTGATTGCCCCAAATCTTCCTTGCTTGATACAATATTTGGGTATACCGCAAGCGACGCTGATACTGGGAATGCTGATCTTCCCGATTCCATGCGATCGTCTATCGCTTCAAACGTTCCGCTTGATGTGATAATCACTGATTTCTTATATGAAAACGGTGCAATTACAATCGAAGGAACTGGCATGACGATGTATTCGGCGCCAAATTTCGCACATCTTCTGCGTGAACAAGGTTTGTTTGTCTTCATTGAGTGCACGAGCAATCAGGCAATCGATTTCAGCGCATTAGGCATTAGTGCTGATGAGTATGCGACGGCAACCAAATATACCTTCAAGATTATTGGTTCTCTTCAGTCTGACTACTCCGTGAGTGTATCGAAATTTGTAGATGGCACAACCCCTACGCCACTCGGAGCAATGGAAACTGTCACCGCTTCTGCCGGTACGGAGTATGACATTACAGACATAACAAATATCGAAGTTGACGGTGTATCCTATACCTTGGCACGGGTTCTCATTAATGATACCGCATTATCAACGGAAGACCTGAGCACTGCCATTTCTACCGGAGCACTAACTGAACGTGTAAATATGGATCTTACAATTGATCTGTATTATACGGTATCCACGGATGGAGGGGTTGCATAATGAAACTATCAGGTCGCGAATCCATTATGGTCATTTTCCTTGTCTTCATGTTACTCTTCTTAGGTTACTACTTTTTCGCACTATCGCCGGCTCAGGATGGGCTTGTCGAGAAGCAGGATGAGTTGGTGGCACTACAAGCGCAGGATCAGCAGAATGCGGCGATTGTAGATGCATCAAGCGACTTAGGCAATAGCATTAGTACGGTTAAGGATGAGATCTCCACACTTGAGAATAAGCTTATCCCATCCATTAATTCGGAAGTCATCTGTCAATATCTGGAAAAGAC
>JBPOHB010000154.1:0-2998 GCA_052036055.1 Bacillota bacterium
CCGAAGAAATTGCAAAAAACGTATATGGCGTTGTTATCGAGGTAGGATTATTCGGGGGCATGGACTATCTGGCGGCATATAAAGACCACAGGGCAAGGTATTACAATTTTAGTGGGAAGAAAATTGTCTGGGAACGCGAAGAAGAGGATATCAGCGCCATAATTGACAACCTGATACAAGCAAGTCAGGTTACGACGAATTTATTAGGTCTCTGGACAGAAGAAAGACGAAAAGGCGTCTCGGAAGATATGGCAAGATTGACATTTCTCACACCCGCCGGCATCTACTTTGGCGAGGGGAGGATGTCTGATCTTCTGAGCGACAGATTGTCCCAGCAAATCCTATCATCTGCGGTCGAACTCATGAAAGGTCTCATGGCAAAAGCCGAACAGCAGGAGACAAAAGGGTGAGAATGACCCGGAAGTAGCATTCATGTATTTTTGGTTTCTTCGATTGTTTCAGCAAAAATATGCTTGTACAGTGAATTGCCTGATTTAGCTAGAAGTAGATTGAGATAGATCGAGATTGTTCACAGAAAAGTGCTTGACGAACGATCCATGGCATATTATAATTTCTTCAGTGATCGAGTTGCAGTGACTTGCGAGTCCTGTGACCAAAGGAGTTCCTGCGGGGGCTCTTTTTTATTTCGGGTAGGTGTGTGATGACGAATCCATTTTTGAACTATGATCAGCTAATTGATAAACCTATAAATGAGAAGAATCTCATCGTTGAAAATCGTGATTATGCAAATTACGGAATGAATCTAGACAAAAATGGGACAGTCGAAGTGGTAATTTGGGCTCGTTAAGATTTTTCGCAATCATAACCCTTTCGTTTTGCCAGCAGCCAAGCGGAAATGCATGTGGATTATTAAGGCGTACAAGCCGTGTAGCGGTTTATTTTTGGCAAATTGACACACTGTGATGGTAACGAAAAAATGGGGGAACAAAATATGAGGAGATCATCAAATAGCATATTCAAGTCGATTGATTCGGAGATTCCGAAATGGTGGGATTATATCATACCAGGCGTAATTTTTGTTATTGCTTTCGTATGCTTTGATCAGGCGTATGATATGAAGCTTACAATGTTTCAGTCATCAGATCTTCTTGACTGCATTTTCTCTGGAAAGCCTTTTGATTTTTACAGTTATACGCTTAATATTGCTTCGACTACCGGATATTTCGGAAGACTTGCGACTGACTCCGGTGCAATATACAACATTGTAATTTATCTGACAATGGCAATCTGGACTCTGCCAGTCTATATTCTGAACTTGCTATTTGATTTTCAAGAGTATGCATTGATTCTAAATATATGGGGCAGAGTCATGGTAATTGGCTTATCTGTCCTCTGTGCGATTTTACTCACAAAAATATCCAAAAAAATTACCGGTAATACTATCGAAGCAAAGTGGACCGGCTACTCGTTTATTACTTCACCTATTTTGATGTTTTGTGTTGTTATATTTAACCAGTACGATATTTTCTCCGTGACGGCAACTCTTTTGGCGATTCTGTTCTATTTCGATAAGAAGTACTATAAGTTTTCCCTACTAATCTCTCTTGCGATCTGCTATAAACTGTTTCCTGTTTTCATTTTCATTCCACTGATTCTTCTGGCAGAGAAAAGGATTTTTAAGATTATTCAATATTTTGCATTGGGATTATCACTATATGTGATTACATCATTTCTGTGGGCATCACTTGATGTAGGCTACAATAAGACACAGTCCATAATGATGCCCAATTTTGAGTTTTATCAATGGATATTTAAGTCCGAATTGCCTGGAGGCGCCGGCAATATCTGCATATTCATTTTTTGTATCTTTGTTATCTCAACGATAGCCTATTGGTTAAAGCCGACAGAATCTGATTTTGCATTTATTTCTATCTATTTAGCGGGTGCTGCCTATATATCATTTTTTGTCTTTGTGAACTGGCATCCTCAGTGGGTGGTTATTCTTCTGCCGTTCTTATCGCTCATTCTATTTCGTATGAGAAGCTTGAAAATTGGCATAATACTGGATATATTTGTTTCGATCGGCTTCATGCTTACTAATTGCCTCAAATTTCTCGATGGTTCGATCATGAATGAGACATTGCTTGTGAGTATGCTTCATCATATATATTATGGTCCCGATTCAAATTCTGTTATGAATTATTTTACTGATCATGAATTTACGGTTGCTATTCCCGTAACGATATTTGCAGCATCTTTATGCATGCTCTTTTTGCTATCATACAAAGAGTTTAACAAGCATAAAGGAGATGAATGTGAGACTGAAAGAAGGTTTCATATGTATCGATCTTTGTTTTACATCAGGGCGTTAGTGCCATTGATCTATATGCTATTTCCTATGGTTGCGTATTTTCAGGCCTATGCGCAAAGCATTCAGTAATAGTATCGGTGTGGCACGCAAAAGCAGCAGTTGCTTTTCCAGACACTCGGATTACTGGAATCAGACTATGAATGCACTTGTCTGGCTAAGCTTTTCTGGTGTATTCCTCTCCTCGGCGATGCGATTTCTTAGCGACAAGAAGTGTGCTGTATTTACTCCGACACACTTCTGCCGATTCCGGTTTCCCGAAAATGCGTTTTTCGATAGCAAAGTGGCGACATTCCCGTGTGTTTCCGGAAGATTTCCGAGAAGTAGCTCTGACTCGGGAAAGCTAGGATTGAAGAAATTCGCGCCGAATCGTAGTCAGAATAGATAAGCAGATTTATGGCAGTATCAATTTTTCTGGTTCGGACATATTCATTGATTGTGACGCCAACATCTTTTTTGAAAAGTCGCGACAGATAAGAAGCGTCAAGCCCTGCATGCTTGGCAAGTTGGACGACGGTTATGCGTGTGTGCAGATGCTCGTAAATGTAGTCGATACATTTTACGATATGCTCTGTATGGATTTTTCGGTCGCGCAAAACGAACATCCGATTTACATAGTCAAGGCATGCGGTTTTGTGCAAGGTCTCGATTTCCAAAACGTTCTTGCAG
>JBPOHB010000129.1:0-1695 GCA_052036055.1 Bacillota bacterium
GTCTCTTCTGTGCTACCGATCAGCTCCCCAGTAATGGGTGTGCTTTGTGCTATCGCATACGGTGATGCACTATCAAAAATAGTAGCATCTCTACCCGAATTGTCAAACAAATTATTGTACTCAAGAACAGAATATTGAAGAAGCGCCTCGTTATTGGGCACATCCGATACAGATGGATAGTAATTTCCTTGTGCATCATAGATGCCCATGGACGTGATAACCGGATACTGTTGATAGAGGTTGCTCAGGAATACGTTATAGTCCGGCAGATCAATGCCAGCGGTTTGCATAAGAAGCGTGGACATATAGTTTGCACTAATGCGGTCAATCTGATCCTCAGGAATGTCATAGTTTGCCCAGATGACAAATGGCGTATTGTACAATTGCATCATCTCTTCCGCAGAAAGATCAGACAAATCCTTGCCCATTATATCCGAATAGAATCCGTTCTTGAGGCTTGGCAAGTGATCCCCGAAAAAACAGATAACGGTCGGCTCATCAACCGTAGAGAAGTAGTTGACAATATCTTCGAGGGCGGCATCTGATTCATGAACGAGCGACAGGTATTGCTCTGTCGCACTGTCAGCCGCGAAGCTTGTGACCGAGATGCTATTTGTGAAATTATCATATGTCTTTGTGTATCCGCCATGATTTTGCATAGTAACGTTGAAAAGGAATATTGGTTGTCCTTCTTCTTTATTCTCATATAATTCGATCAATTTATCATAGGAACATTCGTCGGTAATATACTTCCTATAATACTGCGGATTCGTGAAGTCATCCTGTGAAAGGAATTGGTCAAATCCGAAATCTTCATATACTTCCGTCCGATTCCATCCGCTCGCCTCAAAAGGATGTACGGCAATTGCCGAGTAGCCGTCATTTGTGAGAATATTCGCAAGAGAACCCGTAGTTTGGCTAATATACTGCTGATAGGGAATGCTTCCGTGAGGAAGAAATGCCATCGTATTCCCTGTATTAAATTCGAATTCCGTATTCGCTGTGCCACCACCATATGTTGAGACATACATGTATCCCTTTATGGTGTTCTCAGTAAGTGAATCAATAAACGGTGTCACTTCAATGTTTGTCGTGAAATCACCGACATGATCCAGATCGGCAAAAGACTCGCACATAATACATATAATATTGGGGTCTTCCTGGGTAACGACTGCGTCGTCCTGAGCATCGGAAGCAGTATTCGCATCTGTTGGGACACTTACAGCGGCATCCGCACTCGTAAGTGCAATGGACTCTGCGGTAGATATCGCAGCCAGCCTGGCGGAGTAAGATATCTGATCCGCTTCGCTTCCTGTCTCAATCATTGTCTTAAGATTTTCAACCTCATCGATTCCATAGCTTGACGGCTTATCTACACTCATGTACTGTGCATTCATCGTAAAGGCAATAACCAAGCCGTTAACCTCATAGTTTGAAGTCTGATTCCAGACATTATTGACAATGCCGAGTTTCTGCATATATGTTGACGCGGCGACAGAATACCGATCCGTACCAAAGAGCGCAGACACCAATAGGCAGGAGACGCCGATACCGACTACGCCCCAGACCGCTCGAAAACTTACGTGCTGAATCTTGAAGTGAATCTTCCAGATAATCGTATTCAGCAAAATGAAAGCAAGCGTCGCGACAATAAGGACGACAGATAGCGAAAATACATATCCCGAGGACACACTT
>JBPOHB010000011.1:0-6537 GCA_052036055.1 Bacillota bacterium
AAATAATCTCCTTTCCAAGCATCTTTTGTGAGTTGATCCTTCAGATTATCCGATAAATTTTCCAATTCGGCAGCATATGTCACATCCCCCGCATTTCGGAACATGCCAATCGCTGCATCCACGGCGACCTTAAGCAGAAACCCGTTCATGACGGATTCGGAATACTCCGATTCGAAGGGTACCTGACCATACGTCTTCCCCGACGCGTCTAACTGCTCCTTATACTTTTCGATCTTTGCCGGACCGGAAATACAATCCGGATCGACACGCAGACAATCATTCCAATCCGCTCGATCAATCAGCGGAATCCCGTGCTTTCCAACAGATATTTTTGACGAATACGCAAGGATTGCCTTGATTGTATCAAGTAGCGATCGCGTCTCCTTTTCGGTTCCCGCAATACTCATTTCTTCTTGTAGAAAAGCATAATCTCCGGTCAGGCTGACATAGCGATCCAAGGCCTGAAGAAGCCACAAGGCGTCATCTGACCAGAAGCCCGGCTCTTTTCCCGTCCAATAGAAATTGTGGTTGGCATAACCGTCGCGATAGACATTCCCCGACCATTCGCGCAGGAGCTTGCGTACGAAATCCATCTGTCCCATCGAAGCAAAATAGTACATGGAAGCAAAAATGTCTTGTATCTCGCGGAATCCGATCTCTCGATATCCCTTCTGTGTCCAATCCAGTGATCTCGACACAAATGTCTGGTAGAATACCTGAAACGGCAAATTGTGATTCACATATGCCGCAAAATCTTTGTCCTTGTGTGTGATATGCAAATACGAAGCATACTGATTCGTAAAACCCTTGATCTCCGCCAGCACATCGTAAAGCGCGGATTTGTCAGAAAATCTTCTGATGACCTCCGATAATTCTTCCCGAACTGTCTTGTCATCTTCGAACGATTTGTTTACAACATCAGAGGAAAGACAGGTGAAGTTCTCTGCCGTTACGATGCTATGAGCGGCAACATGAAACGGCGTCGACATGGCAAAAAAGCCGGGGCCTTTTCTGGAGTGACGATTGGACAAACGAGCGATGCGCTCTGGGTTTGCAAGTGTCTGATTTCCGACAAATTCGCTGTATTTCACACAAAATTGATCCGGAAATACAACACGACCCTCTTCGTGAACCATCGTTGTAGAATAGCGTATGTTGCCCTTGCTCCACTTCGGATTCGGATTAAAGGATAGCGCAAGAATCTCATCGTTTTCTCCGAAGAAAACCTCCGACTCCGCAACTACCGTTGAAAATATAATGTCTTCGCGTAGTGCGTGGCATTCTGTCGTACCAAACATCCCTGTATAGACAAGTCGCAAATCACGGCACTCATTCCCCGTATTCTCAATCTCAATCAACTGAGCCTCCGTTGCAAGCGGCATGCCGTCTTCCTGTGGCAGAATGAAGATCGTACGACGAATGGTGAGCCCGGATGAAAGCTTATATGTGATGATTGTATGGTTCTGCGCATGCGTGCAATATGCCTCGGTGAGATCTTCCGAAACCGCTGTTGCCGAATAGAAGATCATCTTCCCGTTCTCGACCAGATAGAATTGACGATTGGCGGGGAAGCCGTTCTCTTCCGGCAAGTAATCCCATCTGGTCGCAAGTACCTGCGTATCCGCATGCGAGCGGAAAGAGCCGCCGCCAAGGCGGTCAATGGTGCTCTTGGGGGTGCTTTGTAAAGGCTTATCGAACCCAATGCGGTTACCAATCAGAAGATTCGTATAGTAATGTACCCCTGGCGCTGGAGAGGCGAGATCTGCCGTAAGCTCTCCTCTCTCGTTAAGAAGACCGCCCCATGCGAAAGACGCCGCAATCAATTTGGCGGCAAGTTCAGCTACGTTTTGTGAAAGCGTCACAGCAGTCACTTTCGCCTCGACAGATGCCGTATATGCTTTGACAGTGTTATCCGCATAAACGAATAGGACACAGCGGCCTTCTGCGAAAGCCGTCTCGAAAAACGCGTACAAGCCTTCTTCCTGAAGAAGGACAGAGATTATGGGCGATGGAAAAGAAAGGCCACAAACGCCCGCCGCCAAGCGTTTCCCTTTGAGATCAACAAACTGCGCGGAAACCGCTCCTGTAACAACCTCGGAAAACAGAGAAGAAATAACAAAATCTGCAGGCGCAGTGGCGCCTCTGGCTTTTTCGCTAGAAATTTTCATAGATACCTCCATTAATATATAATCAAATTATATAGGCAAAGAAAGCACCTATTCCCCGGGGCCGCTCGCAAGTGCCCCTCTTCCTCCATCTTCGCTTTGCGAGTGCGCAAGGACAAAAGAAAGGATATCTTCATATACATCGGCGTGATTGATCTCGTTAAGTGATTCATGTCGACCACCGAGATAAACCGTAAGCTTTGTGTCGTGACCCGACGCCTTAAGCCAATCATGTAGAATGCGCGGGCCCGCCGTATAGCGACCGACAGGATCTTCACTTCCGCAAATCAAGAGAAAAGGGACATCCGAAGGAACTGCACCCGTCCAATCATGACCGCCGCATTCAGCGATCAGTGCGAAGAGGTCTGCAAAACCAGAGGAAGTAAACATGAATCCACAATCCGGATCCGCGATATATTGATCGACGATGTGCGTGTCACGCGACAGCCAGTCAAATTCCGTTCTCTGCGGAATACAGCGTTTGTTGTAATTGGCAAAAGCAATCTTCGCTAAGAGCTTCCCCTGCGAATGACTGCCGAAAACAGCACTCTGAAGATTTGCAAAAGCGCGAACAATCGAAACGGGGCCAGCTTTTGCCGTCGTCCCCGATATGATAGCTCCCGAAATTCCTTCTGCCCACGTGCGCTTCAGAAAACAGGAAGTAATAAACGAACCCATACTATGGCCAATGACAAAAAACGGCAAATTCTTGCTTGCATCGTCAAGGGAAAGTAAAATCGCCCTCTTGGCATCGATTACATCCGATATAAGCCGGTCGTTTCCACCTTTATCGGCAAAGAAGCCTCGCGTTTTCGCGTCGTTTCCCGTCTTGCCATGTCCTCGCAGATCAAAAGCATAGACAATGACCCCGTGATCCGCCATATATTTTGCGAATTCATCATATCTGCCGCTATGTTCCATCATCCCATGAATGCAAAGAAGAATCGCTTGGGGCATGCCAACTGCGGGGCGACATGCAAATCCGTGCATTTCGCAATGATCGTCAGATACGAAAACAAACGGTTCGTGTATAAACATATACGGACCTCCTACTTGATAAGGCATGCCAAGCAAAATAACGGATACATTCTCTCGCTTATCAGTATCGCCCCGAGGCTTTCATCCGTCAATCTTTTGTCGTGAAAATCCACCATTTTCTTTTCGAATTCTGCAAAGCTATATCGGGGACTCCCCCTCAATGATTGCGCCGCCAAGAACATTTTCGCCCTGATAGAAAACGACGGCTTGTCCGGGTGTGATTGCCCGCACTGGTTCGTCAAATGCAAGCTTGACACGGCCTTGATCTATAGGCATAAGTGACGCTGGCACGGGTCTTGCCGAATACCTGATTTTCGCTTGGATCGAAAGTGTATCTGTAGGGGGGGCCCCGGAAATATAATGCGCTTCTCTCGCACAGAGCTGACTCGAAAAGAGCTGTTGATTACTGCCTAAGACAATCTGATTCTTCTTAGCATCTACTGCCAGAACATAAAGTGCCTCGGAGGAAGATATATAGATGCCTTTTCTTTGCCCGACAGTATAGTATATGATGCCTCTGTGTTTCCCAAGAACCCGCCCTGACGCGTCAACGAAATCTCCTGGGACTGGCGCGATTCCCGTTTTCCTATGAATATAATCCGCATAGCTTTCCTGACGGACAAAGCATATCTCCTGACTGTCAGGTTTGTTTGCGACAGGAAGACCCGCCTCGCAGGCAATTTGTCTGATCTGATCCTTATGAATACCAGAAATGGGAAGAAGCAGATGAGATAACTGGTGCTGTGTCAGAGAATAAAGTGCATACGTCTGATCTTTGGGGTTATCCAGCTCGGCGTGCAGCTCATACTTTCCCGTTTCACTCCGGGAAATTTTCGCGTAATGACCCGTTGCGAGAAAATCAAAACCCAGCGCGATCGCCTTCTCCAGCATCGCCTCGAATTTGATCTTCCGGTTGCATAATATACAAGGGTTTGGCGTCTCTCCATGCAAATATGTATCCACAAATGGGTCAATTACATTCTTCTCGAAAAGCTCCTTGAAGTTGAGAACATAATAGGGAATATCAAGTGCCGACGCGACTCTTCTCGCATCCTCAACAGCAGAAAGGGAACAGCATCCATTATCTTCGCAGACCTGTTTATCGGGATCATCCGGCCATATTTGAAGGGTCGCGCCCGTAACATCATATCCTTGCTTCTTAAGCAAATATGCAGCGACCGAACTGTCAACGCCTCCGCTCATCGCAACGAGAACACGCTGTTTCGCAGAGGATTCGGTATGATTGATTTCCATTTGCATTTCCTTCCGAGTATGACCTGAATAAGATGCCACTATATGAATCAAGATTTGACCATCTCATAAGCTATTACAGCTGAATGTTGCAGCTTTGTCAAGAATCAGACACGGGGGTAATAACAACTTTCCCATCTTCATATTCGACGCGAACGACGCCTTTCCCTTCAATCCCAAGATTTTTCAGACAGTCTTGCGGTATTTGGAGCCGTCCCGATCGATCAATGACGGAATACTCTTGGTGAGAATGCGTGCCAAAGCGGCCATCGTCCTCATCGACAAGTTTTGCGGCAATCGTATATGGGTCGCGAGGTTCAAATAGTGCGGGATCTACTCCGAGAAGGATCTCTTTGGAAGGATCCTTTTCTTTGACCTGGTTTGCCGGGCGCATAAGGGGTTTATCGATCGACCGATACTCACTGCTTGTTTTTCCGTCACGAATCGCGACAACTCGGCTCACCTGTCTGGAAAGCTGCATATCGTGAGTTACAATCACAATGGTCTGGTTAATTTCAGCCTGGAGCCTCCGGAAAATTGACATAATGTCCTTGGCAGTCTTCGTATCCACTGAACCAGTCGGCTCATCTGCAAGAAGAAGACGCGGTTTATTGGAAAGGGCAATAGCAATGGCGACGCGTTGCTGTTCGCCTCCTGACATCTCCTGAAGAAGTGCATTCTTCTTTTTTGAAAGGCCAACCTGATCAAGAAGCTCCAAAACACGTTCCTTCCTTGCTTTCTGCGAGGAAAAAACCATGGGCATCTCAACATTCTGCGCGGCTGTCAGATACGGAATCAAGTTGCGGCCATTATTCTGCCACACAAATCCAACCGTCTCCCTTTTGTATAGCACAAGTTCAGAAGGCGTAATTTTAAGTAGATCTTTCCCATCAACAGTCAGAATGCCTGCCGTTGGGCGATCGAGTCCGCCAAGCATATTCAGAAGAGTGGATTTTCCGCTTCCGCTATTTCCAATAATGGCCATCAACTCACCATCTTCAACGGTCAAGTCAAGACCTTGCAGAGCAAGAACTTCAAATTCCTTCGTCTTGTAGATTTTTACAAGATTTTCGCATTCAATCATGCTATCACCGCCCCATCTTCAAGCTGATAAACGACGTCGGCAATTTTCATCATATGCGGATCATGCGTCGTCATAACAACGGTAACCTTTTTTGTCTCAACGAGAGACTTGAAAAGAAGCATGATTTGTTCTCCCATCGCAGAATCAAGCTCCGCCGTCGGCTCGTCAGCAAAAATAACCTTCGGATTGACCGCAATCGCACGGGCAATCGCAACACGCTGCTGCTCGCCTCCAGACAGTTCCTGAACCCGATGCTTGCCGCGTTTGGATAAGCCTACCGTTGTAAGTACCTCAAGAACACGTGCATCTCTTTTGGCTGCTGGGTACTTTGAAACCCGCAGCGCAAAATCGACATTTTCATAGGCCGTCATATTCCCAATCAAGGCAACCGACTGAAATACAAAGCCGCATTTTGTTTTGCGCAGCAAGTCTCGTTTTCGCTCCGATAACTTTGTGATATCCTCATCTTCAAAAAGTACAGAGCCGCCAGTGGGAAGATCCAACGCGCTCATGATATTCAGGAGCGTCGTCTTCCCTGATCCTGATCTTCCTCGAAGAATCGTCAGCTTCCCTTCCTCAATACTGATACGGACATTTTTGAGCACATTTGTGCGCGCATCGCCCACGCCAAAACTCTTACATACATCTATCACACGTATAATGTCATTCATCGTCTTGTACCTACTCTTCCCCAAGCTTAACCGCTTGATCAATTTGAATGTGCAGCATAATGCGTGCAAGAATGGCAAAGCATACAAGAAGTACAGCACCCAAAATCAGGTAAATCTTCACATAGTCCGACGGGTTTGTGATGATTTCATATGGCAGCGATGTCCCGTCTGATTGATTGAGCAGTTTGAAGAGGGGAAGATAAAGCTTCGAGGCAACGTCTCCAATCACGATTCCGATGCCAATAGCAGCACCCGAGATCAGAACCTGTTCAGCGCCAATAATTCCCAGAATTGAATACTTACTCATCCCCATTGCTCGATAAATTCC
>JBPOHB010000012.1:0-2222 GCA_052036055.1 Bacillota bacterium
ATTGTTCGCAAGAGCACGGGCAATCGCCACTCGCTGCATCTGCCCGCCAGATAACTGATTGGGTTTCTTATATATATGATCCTTCAGACCAACGCGCGTAAGCACCTCAATCGCTTTTTTTCGCTTCTCCGAGGTTGATACTCCACTTAGTGTCATCCCCATCTCGACATTGTCTAGAATACGAAGATGTGAAATCAGATTATAGCTTTGAAAAATGAAACCAATACTATTATTGCGATATGCATCCCAATCAGCAGCTTTGAATTTCTCTGTGGATTTGCCATTAATGATGAGATCACCTTCGTCATATTGATCGAGTCCGCCAATAATATTCAGGCAAGTCGTCTTCCCGGAACCACTCGGTCCCAAAATCGCCACGAACTCATTATGACGAAAATGCAAGCTAATTTCGTCAAGCGCAACTTGCGTGAAGTCACCCGTTACATATTGTTTTGATATTCCCCTAAGCTGTAGCATACGATCTCCTAACTAGAAAGGTATATTTGTTTTTCCGCTAAGTATACCATCAGGCTGTGAATTTTCCAAAAACAGAAATGAAAATGCGCCCCTCGCTCACATCATTATTGTGATAAAATATAAATAAAAAAGGAGAACATGCAATAAGCAGATACACAAACACAATTTCACTAACACGTAGCTCAGAAGAAGTCGCCAAAATGGCAGCAGATTACCTGACTGGCGAAGGCTTCAAACAGAAGACAGCTGGTAACGAGTCCATCTGGCAAAAAGGGAGCGGCATACTTACAGGTCCTCAATTTATTCGCTTATCATCAGGCGAGAATAACACCGTAATAGTTGAGGCATGGATCAAATTCGCCGTCTTACCCCTTGTCTATGTAGGCGAATTAGGGCTCGATGGCTTTGTCGGGGCAGTACCCAAATCCGTTCTTAAGGGACGCGTGAAAAAACTCGAGGAACTCCTTGCCAATTGAGGAGAATCAATTGAGAAGAATCAATATTTCCCCATGACCCCGGATTCCATAATGTCCAGGGTCATTTTTTCGCAATTGATTTCCATCTGCGCACCATATGGCAGGACACACATCGGCTCATTATGACCAAAGCTTGCATTGAATACGATAGGCATTTTCGGATTACAATATATAGCTGCAATTTTGCAGATTTCATCTCTGTACGCTTGTGCGTAATGGTTCTGATACGGTTTCCCGAAAATTATGCCCGAAAGTCGCCCAAGAATGCCTCTTTTCCCATAGTCCGATAGCCATGAAGCAAATAGGGACGGATCCGGCATCTCTTCTGAAGTTTCGAGGAAAAGAATGGCCTGATCAAGCTCCTTAGGGGATGGCCAAAGAGTCGTATCCTTTGCCATTTCAAGAACATCCATACATCCGCCAAACAGATGCCCGAAGGCAATTCCTTCGCCTTGCAGAAAATCATACCCGTGATTCTTCTGCATAACCTTATTTGTGTACTGGTTTTCCTGAGACCATTCCATGAATTCGCCCGTCCAGAGATCAGCAGCATCTATTTTCCCGATTATCTGATCGGAAAAAAGCACTTTCCGTATGGCATCTGTCGTATAATCAAAAATTCGATTGTTTTCTGCAAATTCTGCAAGAATCGACGGCCCGTAGTAGCTCCGGATACCTGCTTTATAACACATCAGATGGGTAATAGTTGAATCTGAGTATCCCATGAAAATCTTGGGGTTCCGAGAAATAACGTCAAAATCAATGAATGGAAGCAGTAAGATGCTGTCATCGCCTCCAATACAAGAAAATACAGCTTTAACGCTCGGATCAAGAAAAGCTTGCATCAGGTCTGCCGCGCGTTTTTCTGGGTGATTCCGCAAATAATCCGTGCCTTCTAGCGTATGATTCATCTCAATGACATGCAGACCCCATATCTCGGTCAGTCTTCTTTTTCCAAGCTCATATCTCCACAATAGCGATGGATCTCCGGCGCCTCCCCACGAGAGACTTACGGTAGCTACCGTATCACCGAGGCAGAGCTTCATAGGACAAACTAGGCTCATATTTCCCCTCCCAAAATGACATATACCCTTGCTTTCGCACGAAAGTACCCGGCAAGGCATGGCCACAAAACAATACAAATCACAATGCAAGAAATACAGTAAGTATATCAGATCATTAGGCGAAAAAAATCCATGCTCAGACACGAAGCCTGAAACATGGATGCGTGGTGCGGATAACAGGACTTGAACCTGCATGCTCTCGCAC
>JBPOHB010000117.1:0-2791 GCA_052036055.1 Bacillota bacterium
AATGACACAAAAAATCATCAAAGGAGAGGTAGCAAAATAGAAAACGATCCATGGATTGAGTCTCTTGACATTTGAAATAAGAGAGAGCATCTTCTTGAGGATATGAAATGACAATACGGAAAGAAACGATACGTATATTTTCCCCCATATTTCATATCCGTCCGGTCGAATCGAGACGCCTGCTATTTTGCGTAGGATAAATAAAGGAAGGTCTCCAATCGCCATAAATACATATACAAAAATATTATATACGGCGGAGGTTGTGGTCTCGTCACCTCCGGATATATATAAGCCTTGGGCAGATTTCTCGAATACATAATTATAGAAATGAGTCACCTTCCCTGAAAACAGACACTCAAGGAAGTCATCTGCATGCATCATCGTTAATGCCATATCAAGGTACTGGTCAAAAAAGGAAAAACAAATCGCAAATAGCAAAATGGCGGGAAACCAATCGAGAATGGCAGGTTTCTCCGACGTAAAGATGGCACTACGTTTACTAACAAGGTCTTTCATAGCAAACTCCTTTTCACTGCATACTAAATCATTGCTATCTTATCACAGAATTGTCCGTTAAGCGGCAGATATTGCCAAAGAAAGGGCATCTTCGAAGATGAAGTCAGAGGAAAGAGCCTCGGATTTCCAGTCATACTTCAGTTTATCAAGAAGCAGAGCCTCGGCCATACCAAGCGAATAGTAGCGATCATCACTTTGTACAGCTACCTTCTCAGAAATATCGCCCATGTTTTTGCGAATCAGGCAATTTGAATCCGAAGAGGCAATATATTCGGCGTATCGTGCTGTTCCCTCAAGCCATTCCAGATTCTTCTCGTCTTCTATTTCTTCAGCGGTTAGTTGGCATTCGGTTCGACGATCAAGACGTGCCGCAAGGAATTTCTCTGCATATAGGATTGTATCTTCACGCGTATCTGCATGAAGGGCCAATTCCAAGTATTCTCCTTCTTCTTGCAGTCCTGTTGTGAAATTCGAATCACTATTATAGATACTGCATACTCCCTGTAGTGAAGAGGCCGCCAGAAATCGATCCTCGCAGGCATTTGCCTGTAACACATGAATCATCTCATGGATAAGGAGTCCTTGGTAGTAAGCATCATCCGTCTCAAAAAACTGTGGGGGAACGAAAATCGAGAAAAATCCCAAATCGTCTGACATGGAATCAAGTACATATTTATTGAGCGTGTCCTGAGTGGAGAGGCTCGCCACCCAATTCCCGTTTGTATTGACGGCAAATGCTTGCGATTGTGCAGCGGGGCAGCGATAGATATATTTCTGGAGGGAATCATTCCATCCAAGGCATTCCCACGAACTTTCCACAGCTTGATCGGTAACAAGAAACTCATACGCGTCATTAAATAGAAGCAAATCAATGTCCGAATCGGATAATCCCGGAAAGATATCATTGCCTTCCTCTGCGACCCTGTCATACAGGGCAGCTATCTGTGAAATCTCCTTGACAGAAAGCTCGTTGGTGGCGGTATCTATTTTGTCATAACGAGCTTTCACGATGGCATGATTAATCAGAAGAATAACCATGGATACAATGATAAGCCCCAATACAATCCACATAAAAGTAAGAAGAGTCCTCTTCATTTGCAACCTCACAAGCGCTCGGACAGGCAGATATGTTGCTATTATAGCAGAGATATCCTGCAAAAATCTCTCGCGGATAGGCAAATCAAGGGCAGTATGTGCCACGTAGTAAAGTTGCAAGGATGAGACTATTCTTTTATTAGCATCTCGTCCTTTTCTATTTCTCCATCCTTCAAATAAATGATTCGATCTCCAAAATGCGCCGCCGACAGGGAATGTGTTACCTGCAAAATGGTGATTCTCTTTTCGCAGTTAATTCTCTTGAAAAGACGCATAATTTCTTCTCCGCTGTGACTGTCAAGATTGCCAATTGGTTCGTCGGCAAGAATAATGTCCGGGCTTGCAATCATGGCGCGTGCGACGGAGACACGTTGCTGCTGACCGCCTGACAACTTGGAGGGAATCACGTTTCGCTTGTCAGCAATCCCGGCGATTTCCAGAATCTCATCGAGATCCTTCTTGTAAGCTGAGGCCTTTTTCCCGTTCATGACTACGGGAAGCAGAATATTCTCCTCAACGGTCAGGTTTTGGACAAGATTATAGAATTGGAAGACAAACCCGGTCTGCGTCCGTCGGATGCGACTCTTTTCCCGATCACGTAACGTATGGATATCTGTGCCATTAAGAAGAATCTGCCCCCCTTTTTCCGGGTCATCTAGTCCGCCAATAATATAGAGAAGAGTACTTTTCCCACAACCAGAGGGTCCCATAATGGAGACGAACTCTCCCTTTTTGATTTCGAAATGGATGCCCCTCAAGACATCAATTCGATTCGTACCCTCTCCAAATGACTTATGAATATTGTTCGCTTGAATTACGTGTTCCATTTTTCTCTCCATTTCTTCTGAATCTCTATTCGGTTTCAAGTTATTCGTATTTGATCTCATCAACAACGCTGATTCTCGCTATCTTGCGAATCGGTGACAGCGAAGTAAGACATAGAGCAAGAAATACAGCGAGGAGTAAGAGGAGGACATTGCCTGCCTGCACGGACAGGGTCATACATAATCCAATCGTGAATAGCAAATCGGAAAGTAGCCTGGTAAGCCACATGGATAATGCCAAACTGATCGTACACCCAATTAGAAAAGTGCCAAACATCTCAAAGAAAATCATTCGCATGAGTTGTGCTTTGCTCATTGCAACCGAGTACAATACCGCATATTCCTTTCTTTTTTGG
>JBPOHB010000162.1:0-11339 GCA_052036055.1 Bacillota bacterium
GTGCTACGGATGACGTATTTTCAAAATATGCCGATCTACTTGTAGAAGAGGGCATTACAACGTCAATTGAATCAAATCCTGATGTTACCAATCCAAATGTAATTGTCATAATGAATGAATCCTTTTCTGACCCGACAGAGATCCGAGATATTGAGACAACAGAAGAGGTCATGCCATTTTATAACTCACTCAAGAGTGAATCCATGTACGGTGACTTACAGGTATCGATTTTTGGTGGTGGCACTTGCAATACTGAGTTTGAGTTTCTGACTGGTTGGTCCGTGAGAAGCTTGCTTGCGGGTGGTTCTGTATATACATTCTATGCAAATCATCAGATAGATGCGCTTCCACAAATATTCAAAGATCAGGGCTATGACACGCTAGCCATTCATCCGTTTGACGGGGAATGGTGGGACAGGGCAACCGCCTATCCACTCTTGGGCTTCGACCAATTTATCACAAGAGATGATTTTGTCGATCCGATCTTGGTTCGTGGTTATATTAGTGATAAATCTGCATATGAACGAGTCATTCAAGAATATGAGAACAATGGTTCGGATGGTGCACCTATGTTCACATTCTTAGTGACGATGCAAAACCATGCCGATTATCAGAAATATTGGAGCAACATGAATTACGATATCCAAATCACCAATTTTCCCGAACACGATTTCTTCTATACGGAGCATTATTTTGATTTGGTTAGAAACTCTGACGATGCACTTAGTGAATTGATTTCTTACTTCAAGACGGCGGATGAACCTACGATTATTGTTATTTTTGGAGATCATAGACCATCATTGGATGCAGATTTCTATAGTACTCTGTTAGGGATGGATCTATCAGACATATCGATTCAAGATTCGTTACCTTTATATGAGACGCCTTACTTAATTTGGGCAAATTATGATATTCCAACAGGGGATATGGGTGTTACCAGCCCGAATTTCCTTGGTCAGACTGTCTTAGATTTAGCGGGACTTGAATCTCCCGATGAGAGAGCCTGCCTGCGATATCTTCAGACAAAGATATCTGCTATTACGGCTCTGGCCGTGTTTGACAAGGACGGAACACCCATTTTCAATGCTGATCTACTGCCGAGCAACATTCAACAAATCATAAACGATTATGAGTTCATAGAGTATGGTGAGATATACTATTCTGATGAGGAACTTTCTGCTGCCACGTCCTCAGCGGCTTCCGATGAGGAACCAGACGATTAGTATTATTTGATCTGACCTTTTTGGACAACATGATATAGCACATGCAAAATGCTCTGTTCTCTATTTGTAAAAAGTACGATATAATCATATGAATGAAGATTATATTGCAGGAGGAATTTGTTGTGGCTGTTCATAACGAGCAATATGCAGAGACGAGTTCAACTTCGCTTATTTTCAAAGTAGTTGTGTTGACTCTATTTGCGATTATTACATCAATTGTCGCCGTATCGTTTGCATCTCATCATATGCGTATGGGGTTTGAATCCGAATATACGTCAGAGCTTGAGAGTAAAATGAATCAATTGTCTGCAAACTGTGTGTATATGATTCGTGGTGATGAGCTCGTTGCAGATAGCGCAGCATCTGGTGTGAAATACACAAGTGTTATTCCGGCAATGATTGTTAATTCTGAGGAAGAGACTGTAAATGACGTCTCATATGCATTGTATCTCTATTCAGAAGGTTCCCTTAAACTTGTTGCACCGCAAACCGTGAATTCAGCTGGGACTGTTTCAGCGACAGTGGACAGCGAAGAACTAGGTGATGTTCAGGCGATTCACTTGAATGTTTCGGATTGGCTTACGCCTGAAGCGACACCGTATACGATTTCTCGTGACGATCAGTATACGGTACTTACACCAATCAAGGATAGTACGGGGAAGGTAGTAGGCGTTTTTGAGCTGACTGCCAATTATTCTTTCATCAATTCTTACGGTTCAACGGTTGAACATCGTGTAGTACTGAGTGCCATTTGTTCAATTTGTATCGGCTTCTTGTTATTCTCGATTCAGTATATTCTGCCTCCCAGCATTCGTCTGATTAAAAGATTGGGGGGGAAATACTGATATGAAGAATTTCCTACTTGATAGTTTTGCCATAGCTCCCAAGGGTAAACGTTCGCTTGCAGCCCAGTTAGGTTTCTGCTTTACCGTGATTCTGGTTATCCTGATTGTTGCATCATCCATTATCTCATCTGCGTATACTTCACTGATTCAGAAGAATCGGTCTGACGATCTGCGTTCGATGGCAATTTCTTCTGCGATGGCACTTTCGAATACGTCGCTTCAAAATGGTATGGCATTTCCACTTTCGACGGACCGATATATATACAATGTATATACAGACGCTACGGGCACTTCCTTTTTGTGTGTATATACGTCACAAGCGGATGTATCTGTAGACTCGGTTACGATTTCTAATGAAGCTGCAGCATATCGAGCTGTATTATCGCAACAAGAAGCTGTTGTTGTTACTCGTTCTGAAGATGATGGAACATCCTATGTTGCTGGCGTTGCACCGATTATCAATTCGGAAGGGACTGTATCGGGGATTGTTGAAGTTGCTATGCCAGTATCTCAATATGATAGCACCCTCCACGGGTTATCGCTTTCTTGGATTTTTACGATGCTTTCCATCGCGGCGGCATTAACGATTATTTACTACGAAACGCACAAATTACTTACGACATTATTCGGACAACCTGATCGACAGCTTCCTAAGATCATTCGGTATGGATTATCGAGTTGCCAGACTGTATCGTTTTTTTCCGCGATGGCATGTTCTATGCCGCCACTTGTCATCTATTCGTATCTACATCATCTAGCGAATACGGATCAAATTACTGAGCGATCCGTCCCCTATTTTCTTTTAATTGCAGGGACACTGTTTGCTATCGGTTTTGTTGGATTTGTTGCTTTGCGTGGCTATGTCGTACGAGGACTCACGGCAAGAATTGCTTTGGTCGCATCCGTATTTGCTGCAATCGTACTAATGATCTTGTCTTCCGCTATTGAAAATGTGTATGTCTATATTCTTCTTGTCTTGCCAATCGGTTTCTGTCTTGGCATGGTTTTCTATTTTCAGAGAGAATACAGAATATACGCCGGCAGACTTGGGTATGAAGAATTCTCAGATAGACTGATTCATCTAACGCAATATTCAGGTTATATTATGGGTGCTTCTGTCGGGGCGGTTCTCGCAGGCATTATATTTGAACGATTCGGGTTACTTGTCGTATCGATTGTTTGCGGCTGTATTTTGCTGGTGGTAAGTGTTCAGGCGCTGTTGTTTGTTCAGCATTGTCCACCTTCTTCCAAACAGATGGTTCAACTACCTAATTTCATTTATGCGCTTACCAATAAGAAGTCGGGTTCGTTTCTGTGGAGTTCTATGGTTACAAATGGTATTATGCTATCTTTCTTTGTGCTATTTGTTCCGACAATTATTCAGTCAGGAATTATGAATTTATCTTTAGCAACTGTATCTTTTTACTTCATGGCTTTCTCCGTATGCAGTCGTTTTCTCGTTCCCATTATTCTGGAGCTTTTTCCTGAAAAAGTGAGTATGCAGAGAAGAATGCTACTATCATCTTTCTTACAGGTTGCCGGATACCTCGTCTTTGCCTTATCGCCCACAGCGAAGATGCTTCTATTGTCTGTTATATTATTAGGCACAGCGAATGGTCTACAAGAAATGAGAATGCTTACGTTCTACAAGAGCATGATTCGTGAGGATAAACACCAAATTGCACGAGGCATTCTCGAAACGGCATTTGCGTTAGGCGTGCTGATTGGCGCAATTATATTGGGGTCAGTTTTCCTTTTTGATTCCATTCGTATTGTTCTTCTGATTTTTACGCTATTTATGGCCGTTTTGTTGTTTGCATATCCACTTATCATATTACTATATGCTCCTTCACATCCTTCTGGAGGGAAGCAGCAAGACCCAATACAAGACAATTCTGGAGATTTCGGCGATAACAGCGAATACACTAATCAGCAGAGTTCTTATGCTTCGCATGAAGGGGATAAGGAGGATCGCTATTTATGAGTATGTGGGACAATGAATTGACAAGAGAAAATTTTGACGCATTTTTCAGACAATTTGCACCATCTGCATATCGCTCCGCTTACAAAGTTCTTGGTGATACTACGAGAACCGAAAGTGCATTAACAGATGCTTTTCTGGAAGCATATCATAAACGATCTACTGTGGCAGGGGATGACATTGTCTTTTTATTCAGTGATGTTCTTGAGAAGAAAGTCAGTGTATTATCAGAAAAATATCCCATTTCGGAATCTATGCATCGGAACAATCATCGAGTCATGGATGAATTTACGCAGAATTCATTGCTGTCAGAATTGCATCAACGTATGGATTCGACATCCTTTCGAGTAATTGAATTCATTACGTCCTCATCAACTGGGAGTCAATCAGTTCACATGAGCCCGATACTTAGCCAGTTAAAAAATACTGGGATTTCCGTTATTCTTATTATTCAGTTACTCATTACGGCTATTATAATTTTCTTGGTAACAGCTGCCAGTTCAAGCTCGATTTTCAAAATTGATGATATTCTTCCAAAGTCTCCGGCAAATTCATCGATCTCCATTGAAGATAAACTTGTGCCAGTATTGCAATACTTGCCCCTTGTGCCAGTCGAAACAACTTCTGATTCGCAGACGGTAATACCTTCCGATACGACACCGACTGATACGACACCGACCGATACGACACCGACCGATACGACCACAGTTGCTCCTGCGGTATAAAGATTTTTTCATCATTTCGAATCGCGTTTTGGCAATGAAGCGGGCTGCCTCAATTTTGTATTGAGGCAGCCCGTGGTCTGTTTGTTACTATGGAGAGCTCGATCTTAGTTTTCGATAGTAGTCGAGATGAGAGGAAGTGTCATCTCAAATACAGCTCCTGTTTTGCCATCTGTACGGTTAGCAGCAGTAATTTCTCCGTGGTGTTCAAGTACGATTGACTTGACAAGCGCAAGTCCAATCCCGTGTTTTCCGCCTTCGCCTTGTGTAAAACGATCAAAAATTCTTGGCAAAAGATCTTCTGAAATACCATTTCCATCATCCGTGATTGAAATCAATACGCTCTGTTTTGAGACAGAAGAGATGGTCACGTCAATGGTGTTATGTGCATATCGGATTGCATTTGAAAAAATATTTTCAAATGCACGAAACAGATCGTTTTCGTTTCCAAGAATATGTGGATTCTCAGAAGTAAAATGAAGAGAAATGTTCTTCTGTGAAAGGATAGCGCCTCCGCGTACTTTTTCAACAACGGAATCAAGAAGTTCTTTTATGTCAATTGGATGCTTCGCAACTTCTTGGCGACCAGCCGCCGCTGTATCCATCCGTGATATTGAGAGAAGATTCTCAACCATGGAGGTTAATCGCTGCGATTCTGATATGATGACATCTGCTGCATTTTCTTGATTATCAAATACGTTGTATTTGATGCCTTCTGCATATCCTTGTATGGACATAAGTGGTGTTCGAAGTTCATGCGAAGCGTTTTGAAAGAACGTTTTCTGCTCTTTGTCTGTCTGATCAAGTTTGGTAGCCATTACGTTCATGTCATCTGCTAAGTTGTCGAGTTCTTTATCAAAAAAGTGAAAATCTTGTCGCTTGAATAAGCCACTCCCAATGCGGCTTGCAAATTTGGTGAGTTTTTGTATAGATCGGATAATGCTGTTTGCAACGATGAAAGATGCAAATAGGCATAAAATTAATCCAGTAATTAAGATGAAATAGAGAATGTCATAGATATTGTCAGCAAAATCTTCATAGGGGTTAGCATTGATATATAAGAGGATAAATTTATCGTTGTCCTCAATGCTCTCCGTTCCGGGCGGATAGGATTCAACTGTCGTTTTTATCGATGTTACGTAATATACTGAGCCGTCTACGGATATCTTCCTGATTTTGCCATTGTCGGATTCAATGCTATCAATGTCGTATTTTGCGATTATGTCGGCAACGACTTGATTTTCACTGACGGAATTATCTGCTTTGGGCCATTCAATATCGCCATCAATACTGAGTAAAGCCGCATCCACATCACTATTCATCTCAATGCCGCTAATTAAGTTATTTACAATTGTGCTTGTTACAAGCTCATCTTCAGACATGATTTTAATGCTTGACGGGAGAACGGGATTTTTCTGGCTTTCTTTTCCAACATTTCGTGCAAGCTCCATTGAGTCAGTCAGCTTTTCATGTACGTCGTCTTCAATGTAGCCCTGAACAATTAAGCGAAAAGCGACTACTATGCCTCCAAAAGAAATGAGAAACACAACTAAGAATGCTATAAAAATATGAAGACGTAAACTCATGCGGACTTTTTTCATGTAGTTCTCCTACGCGGATGAGATTGAAGAATTTCTTAAGAAACAGAGGATGCTTCCGACTCGTCAAGATCATCATTGTCAGCGGATGATTTCAGTCGAAACCCAAATCCCCACACTGTTTTGATGATCACGCGTGACTTTGAAAGCTTCTTTCGAAGTCTTTTTACCGTGTCATCTGCAACGCGCGTCTCAACCTCAGTCTCGTATCCCCATATCTTGTCGAGTAACTCTGTGCGTGAGACGGCGCGATCTTGATTAAGGATCAGATAGGTGAGAAGAGCATATTCATTTGGGGTAAGTCCCAGATCAACTCCATCACATTGCGCTGACTTGATTTTTGGAAGAATCGATATATCAACAAATTTATGATTATCCTCATTATCGGTATTGGGATCGTTTTCTGCGTCTATTCTTCGGAAAATAGCCTTTACCTTCATGACCAATTTAATCGGACTAAAGGGCTTTGTGAAGTAGTCATCGCTGCCAAGCGATAGCCCGGAAATATAGTCTGCATCACTGTCTCGAGCGGTAAGCATAATAATGGGGACATTGCTTATTTTGCGAATGTCGCTACAGATGAAGAATCCGTCTCTTCCAGGCATCATAATGTCCAGAATAACAAGGTCGGAAGGCAAAGAAAGAAAGTACTTGAGTAAGGATTCTCCGTCAGGAAAGGTCTTCACATCATAGCCTTCTCTCTCAAGAAAAGTCTGAACAAGATTTCGTATATTTGATTCGTCATCAGCGACATAAATTGTCTTTTTCACATGTATCCCTCCGAAAGTTAAATAGAAATGCACCTATAAGCTCATGCTAATATAGTGCAAGGATTCAAGTGCGTGAAAAATGCGTGAAACCAGAAGACAAAATGAAGATATTCATAAATAATACAAATAACACACACTTTATCTCTTACCTTCGATTATACTTCATATGTATTACGAAAATGCGAACTTGTCTATATTTGATTTGCCAGCGGAGGGAGTATTTCCTTCGATCAGATTACGGACATTTCAAGTATGTTACTAGATTGAACAAGGGCTATAAAAAATGGATGCTATGTAGTAATATTAAATATACTTGTAGCAATATGTGCATATTCAGAATGTACCAAAGATAATCGGAGGACAAAGTGCAAGAAATTCTTGTTACCGGCGGGGCCGGATTTATCGGAAGTCACACATGTATTTCACTCATTGAATCAGGATATCAAGTTATCATTGCGGATGATCTGTCTAATAGCAAACTTTCTGTTCTTTCTCGAATAGAAGAAATCACGAGAACGAAGATTACATTTTATCAAGTCGATATTTGCGACGAAGCATCACTTGACCGAATTTTCCAAAAACACGATATTGCTGCTGTCATCCATTTTGCTGGTAAGAAGGCAGTTGGCGAATCCGTGAGAATTCCGCTTGCGTATTATCGGACAAATCTATATGCGACAATTTCACTTTGTCGTGCAATGCAAAGAAACCGCGTTTTCCATCTTGTATTTAGTTCATCTGCTACCGTATATGGTGCTGCGGCAAGCATACCCTATTCTGAGGAGACACAAGTAGGGACATGTACGAGTCCCTATGGTTGGACGAAATGGATGAATGAGCAGATTCTTCGAGATTTGTGCGTGTCGGATAGTAAATTCTCGATCAGTCTTCTCCGTTACTTCAACCCTGTAGGAGCACATCCTTCTGGAAGAATGGGTGAGGACCCATCTGGTATTCCGAATAATTTGGTTCCCTATATTACGCAAGTCGCAGTTGGGAGAAGAAAAGAACTGACTATATTCGGAAATGATTATGACACGCCTGATGGCACTTGTATTCGTGATTACATACATGTCATGGATGTAGCAGAGGGGCACGTGGCCGCACTTTGTCAGTGCCTGAAAACGAGCGGTTCTCATACGTACAACTTGGGAAGTGGGGTAGGTTATTCCGTATTACAAGTTTTGCGTGCCTTTGAAAAAGTAGTTGGCAAGGATATACCATACTCCTTTGGACCGCGCAGAGAGGGAGATTTACCTGCATATTTCGCCGCAACGGATAAAGCCCGAAGCGAACTGGGTTGGCAGGCGAGTCGAAGTTTGCAGACGATTTGTACGGATACATGGACATGGCAGAAAAATAACCCGAACGGATACGACTAAATAAATGTATAGGAGAACTCTTGCACGAATTATGAGAGTAAACAATTTATGAAGAAGAATGATAATCCTCCAACATACCGTCCCAATGATCTGCCCGCTTCGACTGAAGCAAGGCATCATATGGCAAGTCAGACGAAATACCATAAGCGGACCCTAGATGGAACGGCATCTGAACATAAGAACCATTCAGGCCATAATCACAAGAAGCCCAAGCGATCATGCAGGCAGCGCTTTCTACGGGCAATTGTCATTTTCCTGGTGGTGTTATCTGTTTTGTCTTTAGGACTTGGGATAACATATGAAATTGTCAAAGAACACTACATGAACAAAATAAATATTGTTCCAACGGTTGAAAATCCAACAATGATTGATGAAGATGGCTCGATTGTCCCCATTTCCAATTCATCGACAAATACGCAGCAGGCACTTGATCTTCCTGCAGTGGAAGGGATTCACAATATTCTGCTGATTGGTGTGGATAGTCGTTCTGAATATTACTCATCTGATGGATCAGGGACACTCGCCGATGTTATTATTATTATGACTGTAAACGAAAATGATGATTCCATTAAATTGACGGCAATCCAGCGGGATTCGTATGTATATATTCCGGGATATACAGATCCGCAGAAGATTAATGCTGCGATGACATATGGCGGCCCAGAGCTATTGATGCAGGTTATTGAAGATAATTTGCGAATTGAACTGACTGAATATGCATACGTCAATTTCTATATATGGAGCAGGTAATTGATGCTGTCGGTGGCGTTACTGTCAATGTATCTGAAGAGGAGCGTACGAATGTTCTCGGCGGGCTCAATGAGCTTGTGGCTGAACAAAATATGGAGTTTGGTTCAGATCCAGATGCACATATGTTATCCGAGACAGGGAATGTCCTTCTTGATGGTCGCCAAGCTGTCGCATATGCGCGAATTCGCAAGGTCGGTAACGGTGATTACGATCGATCTAAGAGACAAATTGAGGTCCTAACAAGTCTGTTGCAGCGATATATGGATATGAGTGTGACGGGAAAAGCTTCTGCACTTGGCGACATTTTGTCTATGATTACAACAAACATTCAGGAAGATCAACTGGAGTGGTATGCACTTACCTTTCTGCCGAAACTCAAATCTCTTGATTTGGATTATCTGCAGATGCCATCAACGGATTATTCAAATCAAGGCATGTACTACGATATTAAGAGTAACGGAGAATGGAGCATCAGACCCGATTGGAATCGTATTATTCCCGTCATACAGGAATTCATCTTCGATAAGACTTTTGCCTTTGATCCAGTAAAAGAAATTCCCGGCGCGCCATCTTCTGCTGACGATTCAGAATCAGAGGATGAGACTGATCCGCAAACATATGATACGGATGACTGAAAAATCTGCTACTTTTTCTATTGACATAAGTGAGAAAAGAAACTATATTAGTTTTTGATGTTAGCACTCAGCCACAACGAGTGCTAACGAGAAAATATTGGATTGTGTATAAGGAGGACATTTTATGACAATCAAACCTCTAGGTGACAAAGTTGTAATCAAAATGGTAGAAGCCGTTGAAACGACGAAGAGCGGAATCGTGCTTCCGGGTACAGCAAAAGAGAAACCACAGGTTGCAGAAGTAGTAGCTGTTGGTCCCGGCGGTGTTGTTGAAGGAAAAGAAATAACAATGCTTGTTAAAATTGGCGACAAAGTACTTATCAACAAGTATTCCGGTACGGAAGTCAAGCTTGATGATGTTACGTTAACGATTGTACGCCAAAGTGATATCCTTGCGGTTGTTGAGGCATAAATACTAAATTAAACAGACAAATGGAGGAATGAACAAATGGCAAAGGATCTTAAATACTCTGAAGATGCACGTCGTTCACTGGAAGTCGGCGTAAATAAAGTAGCTGATACGGTTAGAATCACTCTTGGACCTAAGGGCAGAAATGTCGTACTGGATAAGAAGTATGGAGCACCGCTCATAACGAATGATGGTGTTACAATTGCAAAAGAAATCGAGCTTGAGGATCGTTTTGAAAATGCTGGAGCTCAGCTCGTCAGAGAAGTTGCATCTAAGACAAATGATGTTGCGGGTGATGGTACTACGACAGCAACATTACTTGCCCAGGCAATTATTCGCGAAGGCATGAAGAACCTTGCTGCTGGCGCGAATCCTATTATTCTCAAGAAGGGAATCTCCCTTGCTGTTGACGCAGCTGTTGCTGCCATTGCACGTGTTTCAAAACCCGTAAATGGACCGAATGACATTGCAAGAATTGCCGCCATCTCTGCTGGAGATGAATATGTAGGAGAATTAATTTCTCAGGCTATGACTAGAGTGTCGTCTGACGGCGTTATTACCGTTGAAGAGTCTAAAACCATGGGTACAGATCTGGAAGTTGTTGAAGGAATGCAATTTGATCGTGGATATATTTCTTCCTACATGTGTACGGACATGGATAAGATGGAAGCGGTACTTGACGATCCTTACATCTTGATAACGGATAAGAAAATTTCGAATATCCAGGATCTGCTGCCACTTCTTGAGAAAGTCGTTGCTCAGGGCAAGAGACTCCTGATTATTGCAGAAGATATTGAAGGCGAAGCACTTACCACCATTATCCTGAATAAGCTACGTGGAACATTTGTATGTGCTGCTGTTAAGGCTCCCGGATTTGGCGACAGAAGAAAAGCAATGCTACAAGATATTGCGGTCCTAACTGCTGGACAGGTGATTACAGATGATCTGGGTCTTGACCTTAAGGAAGTGACCGTTGAACAGCTTGGTCGCGCACGCCAGATCAAAGTTACGAAAGAAAATACAA
>JBPOHB010000103.1:0-12353 GCA_052036055.1 Bacillota bacterium
CGTAGATATCTCCTGCGTGGAGGAAACAATTGATTCGACAGAAATATTCTGTTCGGCAATTCCTTCATAAATACTTGAATCTGTTGTCCCGTCTTCTTTGTCAATCCATACCTCATAAGGAAGCATCGGGCTTTTCGAGAGGTAATAGGAAAAGTCCATAATAATGAAGTTGTTTTTGACCAAATCTCCGTCTTCGGATACATACGTTGCGGACACGCCCGGCCAGTAGTCCACAATAGCCAAAACGGTCATATTGATGTCTCTTCCGCGATCAACGCGAAGCGTGACACTATCTCCGGCTTCCACCTGAAGTTTCTCAGCGGTACTTGTAGACAGGACGACGAGTGTCGAGTTCTCAATCATTGCATTCAGATACTCATTAAGCTGATGCGGCAGAACATCGGATCTCGTCCAACTAATCATGCCAAAGTCATACGGATCAATTGCCATAATGTTTATATCCGTTAGCCTGCCGCCAGTGGCCTCAATCGTATTCGTCTCATTCGTCCGAAGAACGCGCGTCGCATGCTTGACGCCAGCAATACTGGTGAATCGATCCATTGAGAGCTCTTTGTATTTGATAACAGTTGCGGAAGTAATGTCAAGTGTCGGATTTGAAAGCGAGATCTGATTTCCGTTGTCGTCATATTCGAGCCATTCTTCCTGAACCACCAAATCTGCCCCGATCGTCTCACTTACTTCATCCTCAGCATTTTGATTGATTGTTCGTGCAGCATTTGCATTAAAGATGCCCACGGATAGTGCGAAAATAATGAATAGCATCAAAAACTGTTCGCGCCCATCCGTTCGACTCACCTGCAAAAAAGATGTGAACATAACAGGGGACCATCTTTTGCGGCCAAGAAGAAAAACGGCCTTAATCAGAAGCGGATACAGGCGAAGAAATAACATGCCCGCACCTAAAACAAAGAGTGTCGAAGCTAAAAAGAGTAGCGAATCATTCTTACTGGCAAAAGAAGATTTATCAGCAAGTTGCGTCTGTATGCTCTTGTACGTGTATGCAGCAAGACCAAGCAAGATAAAGTCAACGTAGAATTTCTGCCATGCACTCTTCTTCCCGCGCCCGGCCATCGACTTTTTCGTATCAACAATTCCCTTTCTCGCAAAAACAAAAACGGGAATAAGCGTTACGATGATAAAAAAGACAATAGCACATATCGCATAAATGTATACACGCACCGACAATTCGACAGGCAAAGCCTTCCGATTGATAAAGGACAAGAAGCCATTCGATGCGCCTAAAATTTTGCACATCAGGAGGCCCAGCAAAGGCCCCAAAATGAGCGCCGATGCCGCCAAGAAGCCATTCTCATAAAGATACATAAGCATAATTCGAATGCGCCCGGCGCCTCGACTCTCCATAACCGAAATAACACTTCGATCCGTTGTCACAACTAACTGCGATACCATATATATATAGAATGCAAGCATAAGAATGATCGGAACGAAAAGCACCCAAAGCGACGTTTCCAGGCTTTTCTGATACGATGGATAATCTTGAAAAACATCGGAAAAAGAACAGAAGGAACCGATTGTACTATCCGTATCCTTAATCCATTTCTCAGACTGACTCCAGGCCGAAAGAACCGTCTTCGCATCACCAAACTCGAACTTGCTATAATCGAAAATCGAACAACTGACAAAAGAGGTTACGTTTCTGGGAAGACTCTCATAGGATTCATTGTACAAAGTCGCATAGTCCATAATGAATCCCGTCCGAAATGTATCCATAGAAACATACCAGTATGGATCCGATGGATCCGTTGCCTCGACCACCCCGACGATTTTAATTTTCATGGCATCTACTTCGGAATCCGAATATAGATTTGTCATAATTTGAATTTCTTGTCCTACAGAGAAGCCTTTGAGAGCCATTGCCTGTTGTGATACGACCACCTCAACAACAGTCGGATCGGAGGATGCCTCATACATTCTGCCTGACACCAAGGTAACTTTATCCGCAAATCCGGTCATTGCATTGGCCGTTACAGCTTCGACCTTCTCGCCATCATTTGTTCCGCGATAATAAAATAGTTTACTTAACGTAATCTCTTCGATTACACTTTCCGGCGTATAAGGAAGCTCGCTACAGACATTTTGCGCCTCCGCACGAATATCCTCAATCGATGAGAACGTCCCACGATATCTTGCTCGATCTGAATCTGTCGTATTCGTCGTATACTGATATTCACGATCATATGCCAAATATCCGGAATAGATTTCATCTGTCGTTTGCTTGTTATCGAGTTGCTTAATCAGCATTCTCTGCAAGATTCCCTTCGTATATATGGGAATAGCCGCAAACATACCAACGACTAAGATACAGCCCAATAGCAGGCATATGACACTCCATTTGTTTTTCTTCATTTTCTGGATAATGAAAGAAATCACACGTTTTTCCCCCGATCAATTCAATATGACTACATCGCCGACAGAAAGACCGGACAGTATTTCTACACTCGTAAGTCCAATAATGCCAATTGCAACATCCGCTTCCACGCGAATCCCATCTGATAAAACGTATACATATTGTCTGTTATTCGAATAGATAACCGCGCTTTTGGGGACGACAATCACATTGCTACTCTCTTCTGTCACATAATTGATTGTTACATTGGCACCATTATTTGCTCCTTCAGGAATCCCGTCATTTAGCTGCAAATAGGCAGTCTGTCCACTTGTTGACTCCTCATCAATTGTTGTGGGTGTCTCAATGACAGTTGCTTGATACGTGACATCCTTATATACGACGTCAGCTACCGCACCGACAGATAGTGATGCAGCATCCTCCGAATCTGTCTCGACAATATATGATGTCGGATCAGCAATCGTAATCACCGTCTGATACGCCGAGACGACTTCACCGACTGCCAGTTTATTCGTATACGTAATCACACCGTCATAGGGCGCGACAATACTGGAGCCATCCTTTTGTTCGACAAGCATCGATTTAATGTACTTCTGCTTCTTCAGCTCAATATTTGCCAGATCTCTTTCCGCCGTCCCATCTGTCGTCATATCATAATTCTTCTGGGCTCTGTCAACCTCGTATTGTTGTAAGGTAATCTGTTCATCGATTGCAACCGTATCCACGGTAGCAAGAACATCACCTTTGGTAACCGTATCTCCAGCCTCGACAAGCATCTCGAGAAGACGGCCTTGGTCAAACGTAAAGTAGAGATTCTGCTGAGACGCAGCGTAAAAATCGCCGACCATACTTACATTGTTTGAAATATCCGAGAGTTCACAGGTATACGTCTTGTATTCCACACTTGCTGGCGTGACAAGTGGTACCGCAAGCGAGTCTTCTTCTTGTGGAAGAAGCTTAGAACAGCCTGTTCCCAGAACGAGTAAAGATACAGCTAACAATAAACAGATAACTCTCTTCTTCCCCAATGCTTCATCGATAGTTTGCATATAAATCCTCCCATTATTTTCGCACAAATTGTATATTCTTACTGTATCAGCCAGATGTAGACTAATCAATTGTGTTTCGGGTTCCAAAACTTAACACTTTCTTACGTCTCGCGGAAACACAAAAAAACGGCAGAATTCGTGTGCCGAATCTGCCGTTTTGGACAATTGTATTTGATTTGTCAAAAGACGCAAAGCTTTATCCGAGTGTTACAAGAACCTCCTGTGTCGTACCCGCATCAAAAAGAGGTAAGACGTTCCCACTTATCGTAGCCTGATTAACGAGAATGCTCTTCACACCCTTTTGAACATGCGATGGATTCACAATATGGATCCGATATGTTATCCCTCTGAAAACACGTGTGACCGTATACTCATCCCAATCTGATGGAATGCAAGGGTCAATCGTGAGCCCGTCATAGCCAGGCTTGACACCCAGAATCGCCTGAGAAATCGCAACAAAATTCCACGCTGCTGTACCCGTAAGCCAAGAATTCTTTGCTTCGCCCATACGTTTTGCATCTTTACCAGCAATCATCTGCGAGTAGACATACGGCTCATTGCGGTGCAAATCACTAATCGATTCACGATATGCAGGACAGATCTTCTTATACAGATCAAATGCCCGGTCTCCGCGTCCGATGATCGTCTCCGCAATCATAATCCACGGGTTATTGTGGCAGAAAATGCCTGCATTCTCCTTATATCCCGGTGGATACGACGAGCACTCACCCAGATTCGAGTGATACGTCTGATAGGGTGGTTGTTGCAGAACAATTCCGTGCTCGCATTCGAGAATATCCCGAACAGAATTAAGAGCCTTCTCTGCACGTCCATCTTCTACGCCAATGCCAGCCATAACACAATAGCCCTGTGACTCAATAAATATCTTACCTTCATCACATTCTTTTGACCCAATCTTCGCACCAAATGCATCATATGCACGGAGAAACCACTCGCCATCATATCCGTGCTCCAAAACGGTAGCACGCATGGCGTCAATTTCATTTTGTGCATCTACTGCCTGAGAAGTCATACCACTTCTCTTATACAGTTCGACAAGCTCCGGTCCAATCGCAACAAACATACCTGCAATAAGCACAGATTCTGCAACACGGCCATCTGCTGTTCCGAAAGTCTGGAAAGACTCGCCGGGAGTATTTGAGTGACAATTCAGATTCAGGCAGTCATTCCAATCAGCACGGCCGATAAGCGGCAGACCATGAGGTCCTTTATTATTCACGACATGATAGAACGATGCAGAAAGATGTTCGAGAAGCGAGCCAGAATCTTCTGGATTGCAGTCATATGCTGTCGCCTCTGACAAAATAGAGAAGTCTCCCGTCTCCTTAATGTACGCAGCTGTTCCCGCAATCAGCCAAAGTGGATCATCATTGAAGCCGCCTCCAATATCATTATTCCCCTTCTTCGTCAGCGGTTGATACTGGTGATAGCAACCGCCATCACGAAACTGCGTCGCAGCGATATCAAGAATACGCTCTCTTGCCCGCTCCGGAATCTGATGGACAAATCCCAGAAGATCCTGAGAAGAATCTCTAAACCCGAGTCCTCGTCCGACACCCGACTCGAAATAGGATGCAGAACGGCTCATATTGAAAGTGACCATGCACTGGTATGGATTCCAAATATTAACCATACGAGCAGTCTTCTCATCCTTGATGTCAACCTTGTACAAAGAAAGAAGTCGATCCCAGTTCTTGGATAGAGCCGCAAAAGCAACCTCAACCTGATCGTCAGATGCAAACTTTGCAATCATTTCTCTCGCAGGCTTCTTGTTAATAACATGCGGTGCTTCCCACTTCTGGTCTTCTGGCACTTCAACATACCCAAGAATAAAGATAAAAGACCTTTTCTCTCCTGGCTTCAAAGTAACCTGAATATTATGGCTTGCACATGGCTGCCATCCATCAGCAATCGTATTCTTTGAAACACCAGAAGCAACAACATCCGGCTCATCAAAGCCATTATACATGCCAAGGAAATCCTCAAGCTGTGTATCAAACCCATCAACCTTCGTATTCACAGAAAAGAACGCATAATGATTTCTTCTCTCGCGATACTCCGTCTTATGAAAAATTGCACTTCCTTCAACTTCAACCTGACCCGTAGAAAAATTGCGCTGGAAATTCAACATGTCATCCGACGCATCCCACAAACACCACTCACGAAGCGAAAACAGCGTAAGTTCTTTATTCTCAGACGATGTATTCTCGAGAACAATCCGATTGATCTCGCCTTTATACCCAAGTGGAACAAACGCCAGAAACGAAGCAGAAACACCGTTCTTCGTGGATGCAATCTTCGTATATCCCATACCATGACGACATTCATAGGAGTCAAGAGGTGTCTTACAAGGCTTGTATCCCGGATTCCAAATGGTATCGCCATCCTTGATATAGTAATAGCGTCCTCCATCATCAACAGGAATATTGTTATAGCGAAATCTCGTAATTCTACGCATACGTGCGTCCTTATAGAAATTATAGCCGCCAGCCGTATTCGAAATCAGCCCGAAAAAATCCTCGCTTCCCAAATAATTAATCCATGGAAATGGGGTCTTCGGCGTGTCAATCACATACTCGCGCGCAAGATCATCAAAATGTCCAAACTGCATATACTATGCCTCCGTTAATTTATTCTTACTGGATAACCCTACAAAGTAACTCTGTCTATCATGAAATGCCAATTTGCCAAGTATAAATCATCCTTCACAAACATTCAATCCGATCTACCAAAAAGAGAGCTATTCCACCCGATAATTATATCACGCAGAAAGCCCTCTTTTCGTAAAGAATCATGTAGCGCGTATGAATGCTCGTTCTTATTCTTTAACAGAACCAGAAGCAACACCCTGAATGATGAATCTCTGCAAAAACGCATACACAATTATCAGTGGGATAACGGATACGGAAAGTCCCGTATAAATCTGACCATAGTCAACGAAACGATCACTCCAAAGCTGTGCAACCATCAGTGGCAACGTCTTATGCTTAATATCCGTAAGGATAATGGAAGGCGTAAAGTAGTTGTTCCACGTAGCAACATAACCAAAGATTGCTTGCGTCGCGAGAGCAGGAACCATGATAGGAAGGCAGATACGATTGAACGTATAAAGCTCATTCGCGCCGTCAATTCTGGATGCTTCGATAATTTCCAGCGAAAGTGCCGAGTCCAGATACTGCTTGATAAAAAAGACAGCAACCGGTGAGGCAAGTGCGGGAAGAATCAAAGGCCAGAACGTTCCATACAGATTCATATTCATAATCATCTTAACAAATCCAGTAATCGAAATCGACGTAGGAACCATCAAAACAACGAGAATGAACGTAAAAGCGAAATTTCTAAGCTTAAATCTGTATACCTTAATCGCATACGCCGTCATAGCAGAAAAGTAAACGGATAGAAAAGTTGCTGACGTCGAAATAATAAAACTGTTCTTGAAGCCGATAACAAAATCGAAATCGTTTCTGCCCATAAGTGCTTTGACATTCATCGCAAGTGTGCTGAAACTTCCAATCCAGAGTCTAAGTCCTGATGTAATCTCAAATGAACTCCACGTCGAATTCATGAACATGAAGTAGAATGGGAAAATGGACATAAAGGATAGGAATCCGACGACGACATACACGATGATCTTCTTTGCAAGAATCGCGTTCGACTGGCTTCTCAATCTCTGATCTTTTGAATAATTACTCATTACTTCACGCCTCCCTTCTTCGCTAGTTTCTTCGCTTTGCTGGCATCCCTGTCACGCATCAGATAGAACAGAATGGAGCTGAACAGAGACGTGACAATAAAGAGAAGAATGGACACAGCAGCAGCAAGACCAATCTGTTTATTCGATGCCGTAAATGCCTGTCTGTAGATATACATAAGTATTGTCTCACAGGAGTTGATGTACGTTCCGTTAAATTTGACAATAGGCGTTCCCGTATTTGTCAAAAGTTTAGGAATATCAAACATCTGCAAGCCACCGATCATATTATTGATCAGCGAGAACAGCATGATCGGGCGAATCAGTGGTAACGTAATCTTTCTGAATAGCTGTCCACCTGTGGCGCCATCAATCTGTGCAGACTCATACAAAGATACGCTTATACTGGAAATACCAGCGATAAATACGATCATTGTGTTTCCATACCACATCCAGAAGTTAATGAATGAGATAAGGCATCTTGATTTAAACGGACTGATGAAGAAATTAACTGGATCATGTCCGAAAATATGAAGGACTCTCTGTGCAAGAGACATTGACGTCGTTCCAGAGCTGAAACTAAACGCTCGATAGAAGAAAATCGCAACCGTAGCCGCCGTCATGATGTTCGGAAGATACACGAGAGCCTTCATCAGATTCATGCCTTTAAGCTTCATTCGGTTGTCTGTCATCCATGCAGCCAATAGAAGAGCAATCAGAATTTGTGGAACAAAGTTCATGCCAAACAGAATCAGCGTCGTCACAAGAGAACCAAAGACGCGGTTAAAGCGATCTGTTGATGTGAAAATGGATACATAGTTATCCATTCCAACAAAGATATACTTTGTCCTTGCATCAACCTGTTCAAGCATGCTGCTTGGATTGTCAATTTTGGCCTGAGAAGTACTAATGTCGCTCTTCACTTTCGCAAGAGCTTCTTTCGTCTTTCTGATATCGTCTTTATCGCCAGAAGCAACGGCAGCGTCATAAGCAGACTGTGCTTCCGGTAGAGCAGCATTTGCTTCGTCAAGAGACTCTTGTGCGCTCACTGTCAAACGATCTTTACGGTCAGAATCAAGTTTCTCATAAGCGTCCATACTAAGGACGTCAGAAAGTCCGATGACACTCTTGAATTGAAGATACTTGTCAACATCAAGCTCGCGATCACCGGAATAATTCATATACTGGGAAATGCCACCAGCAGCCGATATATCCGCCGCCTGATCGAGCTTCTCAGCCCTCTCTAAATAGTTTGCAAGAGTACGCATACCAGCAATTGCATTAAGCTTCACATCCGTTGTTGCCGGTATATTGCCATCAATCCACAAACGGACGGAATTCAGAAGTGAACTTGCCGAAGAATCCGTAACAAGTACATCTCCGTCAAGAACAAGCGCATCATAATGTACGATGCCCGCATCATTTAATGCCGAAAGATCGTCATAAAGTGATTCGGATTTTATATCCTTATCCGCAGAAGCGTATGCCAAGAAAGAGGCAACATAATCGCCATCACTAACAAGTGGCTGCCAGATCTCGGTCAGCATCAAGCTCGAAAAATCAGTCAAATTCGAAGCAGAAAATGCCGTGGTTGGAATGACAGCGGTAAGCGCGTCAGGCGTCTCATCTGCATTAACATCAAGACCCGTACCATTCGGCGTTGTAAGCCCATAGATGACCGAATAGAAGTCAGCAGATACAAGTGTATTCGTGCCATCAACGACTCCGTCAATATAATCAATAAGGAAATCAAATGCCTCGTCGCCCATTAACGCGTCGCCACCATTAAGCTTTGTAGCGTAATACTCGACTTGCAGGACTGCGTTCGGGCTATCCTCTTGAGCTGCCTTAAGCGTTTCAAGCTGCTCGGACACAGCAGGTAATGCCTCAATAACGTTTGCACGAGGGTCAGAAACCGTTGTGCTATCCGTAGTATCTTCAACAACAGGATTTGCAATTGTCGTATCCAGTGTCGAACTAAGTGTATTGAGTGCGTCCATAATGACAACATCTTGCATAGATGATGCATTATCCTTGTAGTACTGTGATATCTCAGTAAGTGCATCAGAAGTTAGTGTAGTGAGATCTCCAGAACTGATGTAGCTGTTAAGGCTATCAATTGTTGCTGTAGAAAGTCCATCATCACCTGACAACTTTGCAATGGCTGACAGATTGTCTTTGTTAAGTGGATCATAATCGTTTATAAAATCTTGCAGTACAAAGTACGCTTTCATTTTCGCATAACTCGCAGAATCGATTCCCGCTTCTGTGAGGACGTCTTCACTCTTAATATAATCATTAATGTCTAGATACTCGTCATAATAGACTTCAAGATCTGAAAACCCAAATATCTCAGATGTTGATGCGCCAATATTGGTTGTACTAAACCAGAAAGTACTCAATAGCGGTACCAGAGAGAATATCGCATAGACAAGAAAAAACGGGAATATAAAGAAATACCCGTATCTTGAGTAGCTAATATTTTTCCTTCGGCCCGACGAGTTTGTCGTTGTGCCTTTTGCCATCTTCTTCACGCTCCATTTGCTTCATTTTCATGTGTGCTTTTAAGACCAAATGAAATACGGGGCAGGGTGTTCGCCCTGCCCCGCATAACAATTTTTTGGTTAGGAACTCAACATTTCTCTTTCGAGATTATGCTCCGAGACCAGCGTCAGTACATGCTGCGATGAAAGCTTCTTCAGCTTCAGCTACAGTTGCGATGTCGCCTGCATTGTAAGATGTTACAGTAGCCTGGAAATTCGTGTTGAATGTCGAGTCATCAGCTGTAAGTGTTGAAACATCAATCTTACCAGCTTCAGAAAGAAGGAGTGAGAATGGGTTGTTGCCACTTAGAAGATCAACACCAAAAGATGCATCATTTGCAAGTGTTGTGAGAACGTCGAGATTGTTTACGCACTCTCCGTTTTGTCCCATTGTGAGCATCGAATCATAATCGATTGTGAAGAAACGCATGATATCAGCTGTTGTAGCTTTGTTGTTGTCATACGTAGAAGCTGCGATCCATGTGCCGCCCCAGAAGAAAGAAGTAGGAGCTGCGCAGCAATTCCAATCGCCAAGAGTTGCTTCGTTTGCAATGTTACCATCTGAATCAGCGTTGAAGCCCATGCAGAAGTTGATGAACCACATTGGTCCCCAGTAAGAAAGAACTGTCTGATTAGCCATGTTTGCTGACCAGTCAGCACCCCACTGTGTTGTCTCAAATGTGAGGCCTTCATCATACATTGTCTTGGACATGTCATAGTAAGATTCCATGGAAGGATCTACATAGACTTCGCCGTTCTCATCAAGCCAGCCAGTTTCGCGGCTGTTGAGGTATGAACGCCAGATATCATCTGTTCCAGAGATAGCCTTAACGACACCAGCTGAATCTGTGTTGATCTGCTCAGCCATAGCAAGGAAAGCGTCCCATGTTGCGAAGCTCTCGCCAACAACAGTAGGATCAGAAGATCCAAGGTATGTCTCAGCAAGTGTGTTGTTGTAGAAAACAACAGAAGGGTTGCACTGCCATGAAAGAGCACGGATTGATCCATCAGCGTTCTGCATGAGCTCATAGGTATAACCAAATTCGCTAGCGAGTTCAGCATAATCAATACCTAGTTCGTTGATGTTAAGAGTGTAGTCTCCATCAACATACTTTTTGCAATAATCTGCTTCAAGAAGGAAGATATCCGGAGCTCCGTCGCCTGACGAAAGAACTGCATCGAGAGCTGTCTGGTATCCGCTTGTCTCAGTTGTGACAGCTTCATACGTGAAGTCAGGATTCTCAGCAACATAGTACTTGTCAAGTAAGCCCGTGAACTCTGTGTTCCATGTGTAAATAACAACAGGGGTTGTGTCTTCATCCGTAACATTCTGAGCTGGATCAACAACGTTTTCAGGTGTTGTTGAAGTAAGAGTAGTTGTAGCCGTTGTGTCGTCTACAGGTTCTGTTACCTCAGTTGCTTTGGATGTTGCTTTCGTTGCGTCTGTCGTGGAATCGTCCTTTTTGCCGCAAGCAGCAACAAGTCCGGATACCATCACAAGCGCAAGAAGCATAGCAATAATCTTCTTCATCTTCATGTGTTTTTGCCTCCTCATAAAATTAAAGTTTGTGTATGTCCAAAAATTAGGACCGTAATCGGGATCAGAATCCTCGTGAACCTCCGCAAGTTCACCCCACGACTGCCGCATTATTGCCGAACAGTCATTCTGATTAGGTAGGATAATGGAAATACAGAAAGAGAATCTCTCAAACCTATTTCCGAATCAGACAAGGTTTCTCCGTAATTCGAGCATGACTTTGTGCAGTTTTACGCCGAATCATTGATGGCTGAGAATCGATATACCTTATCCTCAACTGACAAATCGCATAGACGCGAGATCAGTTTTAAGTGCTTACGGGTGTCAGTTTACTACAATTCGTCTGAATTAGCAATACATCTGACCTTTTTTTTTATGCACTTCATAAAGAGCCGGGAGTCAAAATCGTTGAATGTGCATAAATTTGCAATCGTGATTCATTCTCCCTATTTGTTGCAAATATAAGAAATTCTAATCTTTTTGCATTATTTCGCGCCTTTTTTGCGTTCGGCCTTCTTTTTTCGATAAAATAGCGCAAAACGATTCGCGTGCAAATTCTCCTATCTTGCAAGAAAAAGTATATTTTCATGTACATGACAGCAAAATACTGATATTTTTTACAAAAGACATGTTCGTTTATTTGCGCGGATTGGCCGGAAAATACGCCCTTCTCCTTTCATCTCTTGGCATTCCCATATGTCTTCGGTAGGAGATCATTGTGACAGGTTATCGCAGATACATGCAGTTTCCCGCGCTCTATTATATACCTTATTATAATCGTCGTATTTGTCTGTTTTATTTGCTATATAGCTTGTGAATATTTGTCGCTATGTATTCAGTTCTGTTGTGATCGTCACGCCAAGTTCTGATCCCTTGACAAATGTATGCGCGGTGTAATACAATGCGCATATTGTTTTGGGGCATTAGCTCAGCTGGGAGAGCGCTTGACTGGCAGTCAAGAGGTCAGGGGTTCGATCCCCCTATGCTCCACCAAATAAAGACATAGCTTCCGCCAATAGGTTGCTATGTCTTTCTTTATGCTTATCGCGATAAAATTTGTGCTAAAATAGTTATGCAAAGATAAAAACACGTCCCGGTAGGTAGTCCGGGAGCAACGGAAATG
>JBPOHB010000023.1:0-5024 GCA_052036055.1 Bacillota bacterium
ACCTTCGTTTTCATATTGCGTGTCCTTTCATTAGTAGATGCATATGGTGAATCATATGCATCTACATTATTATTATTATTATTATTATGTATTGTCAATATAATTCTGTAAATTTATATCCTCAAACTTATATTCATGTTTGTTACGTTATATGTTATTTCATTTCCTCTGATTGTTTTCCACGCAAAAAGCGAGCCAGCGTCCGTGGGGGACGGACCGCGACTCGCTTTGCGAAAGAGGCATAAGGATGATAAATCAATTAAGGCATGACTACTTGTACAGCGTTTCCTGCAAGTCTCGATGAATCTGATAGACAGGTCGTTACTGAGAAATAGTATGAGGTTCCGCTTGCAAAGGTTCCTACATCGCCGCCATTATATCCCGACCCGGTTTTGATGAAATAGCTCGTTACCGACGAATCCGTAATATACGTCGCATATCCGTTATCTGGATAACGAGGAGAGGAGCAGTTCGGAGATGCGACAACTTTGTAAAACTGAAAACCGGAACTGCTATCTACAATCGGAGTCCACGAAACCCATACACCTGATACCCCCTCATTCGTTCCGGCTGTAACTGTTACGACCGGCGTGTTTGACAAATTGACTGGTGGGCACGTCGGCTCGACGTATGGATTACCTGGCATGGCCGCAGTTACCGCGTTTCCAACATATTTCTCGTCTTCATAGCAGGTCGTCACACTAAAATAGTAGGTCGTTCCGCCAGAAAAGTTGCAGAAATCTCCGCCGTTATAGGAAGATCCATTTTCAATATAATAGCTGGTGGTTTTGGCGTCTGTAATGTATGTCGCATATCCATTATCCGGATAGCGCGGAGAGGAACAATTAATAGAAGCTACAATTTTATAGTACTGGAAATCCGTTGTGTTTGTTACACCCGTCCAAGAAATGCGTATACCGTCTCCCTCTTGCTTGACAGTTACTGTTGGCTTCGTGACAACTGGAGCTGTCGGAATTGGCGTCGGGGTTACTTCCTTCTCTGTTGCAGTCGTTTCATTCGTTTCAGTCGTTTCAGTCGTTTCGGTCGGCGCAGGTGTCGTCTCCGTAACGGTTGCCTCCGTCTCGTCTGTTCCGAACCAGGTATCAAATAATTTCCCCTTCGTAACATGATTCGTGGCAAATACAAACGTTGTTGATACAATGAGTACACCCAAAACAGTTGCGAGAACAAGCTTCGTTCTCGGAACGCGAGCGGATTTTTTGTCTTTCATGAGTGTTGCTAGACCCTTTTTAAAATTATCACTCAGTTTCATATCCTCAAATGCCTCCTTATATTTTTCGTCAAACATCTTCGAATACCCCCTTTAGATCCTTTCTCATCTTTTCACGTGCACGGGATAGTTGAGACCGTACAGTATGATTCGAGCGTCCGAGAATTTTCGCGATCTCTTCTGTCGACAAATCATGATAATAGAAAAGATGGATCACCACCCGGTATTTTTCGGGAAGACAATTGACAGCTTTCAAAATGTCGTTTGTCTCCTCGATTTCCTGTGACGGCGCGGAAAGATCTTGCGCTTCCGCATTCTCTTCCAAACTTGCTGTGTGCCTTCTCCAAGCCGTTGAAAAGAGGCTTTTGCCCTCGTTGACGGTCACTGTGATCAGCCATGCTTTCACGTGTTCCTCGGATTCAAGTTTCTCGATGTTGCATACAAGCTTCAGAAAAACCTGTTGCACAATGTCTTGCGCATCGTGCGGATTCCTGACCCTTGCCATCGCAAGTCTGTAGACCATATCGCCGTAGGTATTTACCAGATATGTCAAGTATTCGTTTTGATCTTGCAACCTTTCGGTCTCCTCTCGTTCTTGAAGGGGCCCCTTCACTTGTAATACTGTACAGCAAAGTAAAATGATGCATTTTTTGGATAAAAAAGAAAAAATTAATTCGCAGAGTGATTTGCGGATTAACAATCTTGTTATACCATACAAAGTACTTCTATAATAGATGGAATTTGCCGTCTGTTTGCCAAGTGGAAATTCGTAGACTAAAATGAATGCATCTTTCAAATGCGTGAAGCGTGATCGGGAAGGATATTTATGCGCAAATCATTGTCTTTTCTCCTTGCAATACTCCTTGTGTCATTGACTTCTTGCTCTTCTGTCTCTTCATCGGAAGAGACCCATATGCCTGATCCTGCTGATGCATATATTGAGGCAGTTACGTACATGTTTTCGGAAAACAGTACACAGACGACAAATCTGTCCTATCTTGCAGTTGATCTATCTCTGGTCCCCGATCTGACGGACGATCAGAAAGCGGACGTTCTTTCTGGTCTGACTCTTGAAAATATAACTGTTTTCGGAGACTCCTATGATGCGCTTGTTGAGAATGGCTATATCGTTGATTCTGTTTTCACGAATGGCGCTTTCCTTACCATAACAGAATGCGAAATGTCCGATTCGTCCGTGACGATGGATCTGCTACTCGTTTTGCCGGACAACAATCGTATTGGATATAATGAGCTTCGCTATGATTATCTAAACGAAGTCTGGGAATTTGTCGGCTTCTCGACAAATTTCGTCACATAATCGGCACATCGCCAAAACCCGGATATGTCGGACTGGCTTATCGGTCGAGTTCCTTTTGATGGCAATTCCATTGACTTGTTTTCAACAAAACGGTAAAACGTAAGCGCACCCTTTCTGTGGGAGTGCGCAAGTAAGTGACGGTCTCTATTCCAACGAAATTGACAAACACTAGTGTTTAGCTTGTAGTAGTGCTTGATTTTCAGTACTGCTTCATGTATATTAGTTTTGTGCATTTCGATTCTACAATAATCGATCAAATAAGAGGGTAAAAATGAAAGTAATTATCAAACACATCTATCGCAATATTTTGCAGAACCGTTTTCGGAGTATGCTGATCATCTTTTCTCTTGCCGTCTCCACGATGGTTTTTTATCTGAATTTATCCATAAAGGATGACCTTTTCTCAAAATACGAAGCGATCCTTCGCGGCGCTTATCAGAATTATGACATTGTTGTATCCGTCGATCCTTCCAAAGGAGAAGACGGAATGTATCTGTCTGACATTGACTTCGGCGGCGTTGATTCAGATAAAATTCTTACGACCTGTAATGCATATGGAATCTATAACGGCAAGAGTCATGACGATCCTGCAAATACAAGCATCCTATTCGTTGGTACAGATCGCATCGAAGCACAGAAAGATCAATTGATTTGTCTTACCGATCAGGTAGAAGACTATGATCCAACCGACTCTACACAGATTATCATCGGAGAGAAGACCGCTGAGAAATATGATCTTGCACTTGGTGATCATATCATTATCTCTACCAAACAAGGAGATGTAACACTTGAAATAGCCGCATATGCGGCCCCAAAAGGGTTCTTTCTGATGGAGGCAATGGAGGATGACGCATTCTCTGTTATATCCACGACATCCTATGTTGCCGATCTTTCGGGCATTTCCGGCGAAATAACAAACGCCTATATTGATCTGTCAGACTCCGCGTCCGTGAAAGAGTCCTCCCAAATGCTGACAGATAATAATCCTTCCTTTTCTGTATCAACTCTCGTCGATGAAGAAAGTATTGATTCATCATTACAGATGATTCATAATTTTCTCACAATCATTTTGCTCATTATTATCGCACTCAATTTCTACGTCATTTCTTCTATCACCAAAATGATTATGTCCATTCGCATTCCCGTCGTGGGAACCTTCCGAAGTATTGGTGCGACCCGACACAAAATGAATGCGATTCTCGTGCTCGAAAACGCCTTGTACGGGGTGCTTGGGAGCATTCTTGGCATTATTGCCGGAGTCTTTGCACGCGACCCGATTTCCTCCGTCTTCATACAAACGGGAGACGCCCTGAATTACGTCGATGTGCATTACAAAGTAAATCTCTGGTTTGCTTTTCTATCGGTTTTTTTCTCTGTTGGCCTTCAGATTCTCATATCTTTATCCTCCATTATCCGATCAAGCAGGAAATCCATCAAAGATTCCATTTTCAATACACTTTCTACACGGACGCATATTTCGAAGACTAGGACAATCCTCGGATTTGCCTTGCTACTTGCGTCTGTCATTCTTCGTCCCATCAATACCACCTACAATTTCCCCCTTAGCGTAATCGCCTTTATCAGTGCTATTTCTGGCGCTGTATTGATTATCCCTCTCTTGATTAAGTTGTTGTCGGCGCTGATTCGCCCAATCTGCAAGAAAATTCTTGGGCCAGTAGGCGAAATTGCTTCGCAGAATCTAGATAAGAGCAAAATTAACCGATCAAATATAACCCTTGTCTCCGTCTCATTAGCGCTCGTTCTTGTCATGTATATTTGTGCTGGTTCCGTCAGCGTGCTTTTCGATAAATTTGATCAGATATACCCATATGATATTTTGGTTTACGGTATGACGGATGAATATTCTTCTTATTCTGCAATTGATTCCCTTCCTGGGGTGAGTGAAGTCTCGCCGACATATGGCTTTTTTGCCGAGACAACTCTATCTGACAAAGAGAAGTCTCTCTGCTTCGTAGGCGCAGATGGTGACATGTCCGGGATCAAGATACGTGAGGATCTTCTCGATCAACTTGACAGTGCTGAGATCATTGTGGACAAATATTATGCCGCAAAAAACGGAATTTCCACAGGTGATACCCTATCTTTTACGAACACAAAAGATACACTGGTATCCGATATGACATACACGGTCATCGGTTACTGCGATTCGAGTCTCTTCTCATCAAGTCGCAACATTATGGTCGTCAGCCAAGCCGATTACACTTCGAAAATATCCGTTGCCCCCCTGATGATAGGCATCACGCTTGAAAAAGGGGAAGACATTGATGCGATGGTTGACACGCTGACAAACGAACTAGCAGGACAGAATCTTCTCGTCACTTCCAAATCCGATTATCTCGGAGATCAGGAAGCGTCCTCGCAGGGGCTGATCTCAATGGTCGCCATACTTATGGGGTTATCTCTTGTTCTTGTCGTCCTAGGGCTTGTAAATAATCAGCTCATCGGCTTTAACCA
>JBPOHB010000015.1:0-2105 GCA_052036055.1 Bacillota bacterium
AGTCTCTCACCTTCACTCATGGCTCGCATCCCAGCCGCAACCTGCATAATGGGTCCCGGACAAGCCATACCACATGCATTTATCTCGATTGTTTTTGCGGGAGAATCCAGATTTACCTGAGCGCCAACATCGATCGTGCTGGCACCCATTTTCTCCGATGCTGCCAGTATCAGTAGTTTCTCTTCATCGTTCTTAAGCGCCTGTACCTCTTTGCTCATGGAATTGTAGGTCGTGTACCCACCCGCAAGATTGAATGTTTCAAACCCATTTTGCATAAGAATACGTGCCGCAATATACCCGCGCAGACCCACTCTGCAAAATACGTATATTTTCTGATCCTTAGGAATTTCTGAAAGTCTGCCACGAAGCTCATCCAGAGGAATGGGCACCGACTGCGCGATGGTTCCCAGATCGCGTTCATCAGGTGTACTGACATCCAAAAAATAGGCATTCTGTCTGCAGAGTTCATCAACATCCTGTGGATAGAAGAACACGACATCTCCCTTAAGGAGATTTGCCGCAGTAAATCCAAGCATATTTACGGGGTCCTTCGCCGATGAAACGGGCGGCGCGTAGCATAATTCAAGCTTCTCAAGATCATACACCGTTCCTCCTAGTCGAAGAACGGTTGCAATGACATCTATTCTCTTTTCTACCCCTTCATACCCGACTGCCTGCGCGCCAAGAATATGTCCTTCCGGCGAGAATAGCATCTTCATACTCATGGGCATGGCGCCCGGATAATAGGTTGCATGGCTGGCTGGGTGGATCAAAGTTTTCCTATATGGGATTTCATTGCTGATCAGCTGTTTCTCGGATAGTCCTGTCGCTGCCGCAATCTGATCAAATACCTTCACAACACTACTGCCTTGAACAAGAAGAGCCGATGCAGGTTGTGCTTTGGGGGATAGTATATATTCAGCTACTTCTCGCCCCTGCTTGTTTGCAGGACCTGCAAGTGGAATCAGAACCTGTTTCCCGCTGACAGTACTTGTCACGCTGACCGCATCACCGACTGCGAAAATATTAGGGTCTGATGTTCGATAGGTGTTATCAATTTGTATGGATCCACCGATACCCAGCGTAAGGCCTGCTTCTGATGCTAGATCCGATTCTGGCACGACTCCCGTGCACATCAGTACAAGACCCGCATCCATCTCCGTATGATTTGAGAGAGTGACATGTATCGTATCTGCTTCTCTTGTATCTCTGGCAAAGCTTTTGATGGCGGTATTAAGTGCAAGATTGATTCCGTTTTCACGAAGGTGCTTATGAATGGGATAAACAATTTCTTTGTCCAGAAAAGCAAGAACCTGATCAGAAAATTCGACTAGAACGACTTCCATTCCTCGCTTTGCCAGGTTTTCGGCCATCTCAACACCAATAAAACCACCGCCAACGATCACCGCGCGTTTGGGTGTGTGTGCGCGAATATAGTCATCTATGCTAAAAGTATCCTCAAGCGATCGCAGTGTGAATATTCCAGGCATATTGACACCAGGAATATCAAACACTTTGGGCCGGGCGCCAGGTGACAGTAGCAACTTGTCATAGGTCTCTTCATAGATGCTGCCTGAACTGTGATCTTTAACTGTCACTTTTTTCCCCAGTGAATCAATTGCAATGACCTCTTGCATGGTTCGAACATCGACGTGAAAACGGTCTCTCAGAAGAGACTCTTTTGTCACTATCAATCGTTCGCGATCCGATATCGCACCACCAAGATAATAGGGCAAACCGCAATTGGCATATGAAATATATCGTCCCTTTTCAAATAGAATGATCTCAACATCTTCCGATAGGCGTCTCATTCGGGTTGCCGCTCCGGCACCACCTGCAACGCCTCCGACAATAAGTACTTTCATAGAAATCCCTCCACGCTCGTTGTAACAATAACTCATTTGTACCAATTATAACAATGCGGATGAAAAAAGGAAAGTAAAATATTCAAATGTTTACATGTGTTAATATTACGAATCAACCTCTGGAGGTTGGCATCTGAGGAGATTTCTGAAGGGGCGGCAAATAGCCTAGCTCTTCCATTTTTTGTCGAGCCAGTCCGATGTCCTGCCAAAGTAATATTCTTTGTGTATTATTACGTAAAA
>JBPOHB010000176.1:0-10159 GCA_052036055.1 Bacillota bacterium
ACAAAATACTTCACATTTTTGAGATGTATATACCCTTGCCCCATCAGATCCAGAAGTCTACCCGGCGTAGCAACCAATATGTCTACCCCTTTTTTAAGCTCTCTCGTCTGCGCATTTTGTGAAACGCCGCCAAAAATAACGAGTGATTGAAGTCCCAAATTCTTGCCGTACATGTCGAAATTTTCACCGATCTGTATTGCTAGCTCGCGCGTCGGCGCAAGTATAAGTGCCTTAATCTGACCATGTCCCTTTACATTTCTTTGTTCAAAAGATAATCCCTGTAAAATGGGAATCGCAAATGCTGCTGTTTTCCCTGTACCTGTCTGAGCGCAGCCGAGTAAATCGTGACCCTCAAGTAGCGGCGGGATCGCCTGTATCTGTATGGGTGTTGCCTCAGTATAGCCTGCGTCATTTAGTGCGCGTAAAATGGGTACGGATATGTTCAATTGTTCAAACTGCAATTCAATCTCCTTCTGGTATGACGTATGTTCGTACGTATAACAATATGTTTACTTTTTTTGCATGGAACTGCCCGTGCATCTAGAAAGAGTCGCATGACGTTAATAAATATCATGCGACTCTTTAATCGATACAAGTTTACACAGCTAGATCAGAATTCTCTGCTTTTTGAACCTGGGCGAGGTGATTCTTCATTTGTGGTCGGCTTCTGATCATGACCGTGGTCAAAAGAATCTCTTCTCTCTCTTGGTGCATGTCCAAAATCACGATTCCCATGATCTTTGTGATCCCCGCGATCGTTAAAATTGCCTCTGCGCTCACGATTGGGTCGATCACCCATCGGACGGTCACCCATCGGACGACGAGGCGGAGCATCAGAAGACTCAACATAACCTTCCGGTTTCTCTGTGCAGTCTCTCATGGAAAGATTGATTCTACCCTGGCTGTCAACTTCCATGACCTTAACCTTAACCGAGTCACCTTCTTTTACTACATCCTCAACCTTATCAACACGTTTCCAGTCCATCTTCGATATATGAACAAGACCTTCCTTACCAGGCAGGAATTCAACAAAAGCACCGAAAGCCATCAGTCGCGTCACAACACCTTCAAAGATTTGCCCGGGCTCTGGATCACTCACAATACCCCGAATGATTGAAAGTGCTTTCTGCGCTTTTTCTTCATCAGGAGTCGAAATGAAGATTCGTCCATCATCAGAAATGTCAATCTGCGCACCTGTGTCGGCGATAATCTTATTGATGACTTTTCCGCCTGACCCAATGACTTCGCGAATCTTATCTACGGGAACCTGTGTAGAAATAATGCGAGGCGCATACTTGGAAAGTTCTTCGCGTGGCGCACTGAGTCTCGGAAGAAGTACGTCATTGATGATTTGCAATCTGCCTCTTTTTGTCATCGCAAATGCCTGACGAATGATATCAATGGAGAGACCATCAACCTTGATATCAACCTGTATGGATGTGATTCCATTAACTGTACCAGCTACTTTGAAATCCATATCTCCGAAAAAGTCTTCAATGCCCTGAATGTCCATAAATACGAGAAAATCATCTTCATTCTCTTCATTAACAATCAGTCCAGTCGAAATGCCTGCTACAGGACGCTTGATCGGTACGCCTGCATCCATTAACGCAAGAGTGCTTGCACATACAGATCCTTGTGATGTGGAACCGTTGGACATAAGTATTTCTGATACCGTACGTATTGCATATGGGAACTCTTCCTCAGAAGGCAGCACAGGAATCAGTGAACGTTCGGCAAGTGCGCCATGTCCAATCTCACGGCGTCCCGGAGAACGGGATGCCTTCGCCTCTCCAACGGAATAGCCGGGGAAATTATAGTGATGCATATAGCGCTTCGCAATTTCATTATCAAGCCCGTCTATCTTCTGAATCAAAGATAATGGAGCAAGCGTACAAGTCGTTAGCACTTGTGTCTGACCACGCTGGAAAAGCCCTGTACCGTGGACACGTGGCAAAATGCCAGCATCGCAGGATAGAGGCCTGATCTGGTCTAACGCGCGACCGTCAACACGAACATGCTCTCTGAACAAATAGTCGCGAACAACTTTCTTCTCAAGCTTGTAAATAGCATCACTCAAGTACTTCAGATAGGATTCGTTTGTCTCGGCAAGATGTGCCTTAACCTTCTCGGTGAGAAGGGCTACCTGCGTATCTCTTACACTCTTATCATCCGATAAGACCGCGCGGCGCATATCATCCCAAGCGAATTTTTTGATTTCCGAAAAAACTTCTTCGGGTATATCGGAAGACACATATGCAAACTTAGTCTTACCAATTTCATTCGATATTTCATTGATAAATGTGATAATCTCCTTGATCGCATTATGTCCGATTTCTATGGCAGCCAACATCGTATCATCATCAACTTCGTTTGCGCCTGCCTCGACCATACATATTTTCTTCATTGTTGCCGCAAGCGTGATATACATTGCACTATTTGCACGCTGGTCTTCGGTCGGATTGATAATCACTTCATCGCCAATTAAGCCAAGAACCACGCCGCCAATTGGGCCGTTCCATGGAATATCCGATATCGTGATTGCAATAGACGTACCAATCATTGCCGCGATTTCCGGTGAGCAATCCTGATCAACGGACAAGACAAGATTCGAAACACAGACGTCATTTCGTAAATCTTTAGGGAAAAGCGGACGAATCGGTCTGTCAATAACACGTGATGTCAGTATTGCCTTCTCAGACGGTCTTGATTCACGACGAATGAATCCACCTGGGATCTTTCCAACGGCATATTGCTTCTCTTCATAATCCACGGAAAGAGGGAAAAAGTCGATTCCCTCGCGCGGTGTAAGTGATGCTGTTGCGGTTGATAGAATTGCCGTCTCACCATATCGCACTAAACAAGAACCATTTGCGAACTGGGCAAGTTTGCCGGTCTCTACTACAAGAGGACGTCCAGCAAGAGTTGTTTGAAAAATTTTTTCCATGATTTCCTCCTAAAATGAATCTCTACGCAACTCATTCTGGCGGTAGCTTGTAGATTCATGATTTGTATATCTCTGCATAATATCTGCAAGAAACAATTCACCAATCTACCCACTACGACCTATTTCAATGAGAAACTGCGCAATAAACTAGAGTTATTATAACCGATACGTAAAGAAATGTGTCGAAAACATTTAGACAAATTTAAAGAGGTGAGTTATTAGCTCACCTCTTATGCAGTACAAATTACTTTCTGATTCCAAGTTTTGCGATAATCGTTCTGTATCGTTCAATGTCGATACGAGTCAAATAATCAAGCAACCCTCTTCTTTGACCAACCATCATAAGTAGTCCTCTTCTTGAATGGTGATCATTCTTGTGAACCTTAAGATGCTCCGTCAAATGGTTAATGCGTGCTGTAAGAATCGCGATCTGAACTTCCGGTGAACCCGTATCGCCTTCTTTTAGGCCGTACTCTTTGATAATCTCTGCTTTGTTAATCGTGTCCATATTGTTCCTCCTTAGATCCTATAGCATAGTATTCGGTCGGACGATCCGAAAACTGTGTCTACGGCAAAATACTTGTGGATTTTACCACATTCGTATTTCTTTGTAAACAGGATTGATATGTTTATTGAAATTGCTTTCTTCTAATTCATATTAAATAACAATTTGCCCTGTTCAACTTGCCATGAGTGCCTTTATGCATACGAAATTCGACGCGTGCATTTTCATATAAAAGAAATGTCGCCACTTATGAAAATCATATTACTTTTTCAATTTCTTTTTTGAAAAAATCGTTGTAAACGCATCGAATTTATGTAAAAATAGCAAGTAAGATTTTTGCATAAAGTTAGACACATACTTGCACTTGGGGGTTGACTATGGCATCAGAACAAGTTAAGCAGATTATTGATGTTGAGAACACAGCTGCGCGGTACGAACTAGATGCTCAAAGTAAAGCAGATGAGATCCTTGACCGCGCGAAGATAGAGGCGGAAAGCATTGTCAAGCTTCGGCAGATAGAGGCCGAGACGAAGGCAAAAGACATCACATCCTCTGCAATAGAGTCTTCAAATTTGTTTCTTAAAGAAGAGGAGCGTTGCTCTTCTTCTTTCATTTTGGCGCAAAGAGAAATAGCTTCCACAAATAAGTCGAAAGCTATTCATGCCGCTATTTCTCTCTTGATTGAGAGGTCATAAATCATGGCAGTGCTGAAAATGAAACAAATTGAGATTATCGCTTTGCAAAAAGATGCGAAGCATATCGTGGAGTTACTTCAAAGACGTGGCGTAGTTCAAATTACCAAACGTATTGAGGATCCCGCTGATGTTTCCGTTGAGGATTCTTTGACGCAAATATCAACGCAATCCAGTGTTACGCAGTTCGATAAGAATTTGCAAATGGTAAATAGCGCCATTACAGCTCTCGACACCTATGCGCCAGTGAAGCGATCACCGCTTTCTGGTTTATATGGCCGCGATGAATTGCCACTTTCCGACTTTGCAGAGAGATCTTATCATATTGAGGATTCTTTGCGCACGGCTATGGAGATTCTATCCATTTCAAAATCGATTGATGCAGATCAATCCTCCATCCTCCATACCAGAACGCTCATTGATGCACTACTCCCGTGGGAAGCTCTTGACATACCGCAGATGTTCTCCAAAACGGCTCATTGCGAAGCCTTCATTGGGTCATTGCCATCCTTACATACTGAGGAAACCGTTCGTGATGCGTTAGAAAAGACATCTGTTTTTTCTGATATATCTATACCCGATTTGTACATCGAGGTTGTCTCCTCTTCTGCGGAAATATCTTGTATGGTTATTCTTTCACACAGGAGTTCGTCCGATCTTGTTCGGAGTGCGCTTCGCGAGATTGCTTTTACGTATCCCACCGATCCCACGAAGCATCCACCTCTTGTTCGGCTGACAAGATATCGCGATCACATTGTTGCTGCGCAAAATCATATCTCTACTTCCATCACTGAACTAGCAAAATTCAGAGATAAGGATAAGGAACTTGCATTTCTTTCCGATTATCTCCTAATGCGCAAAGATAAGTACGAGGTATTAGGCGAATTGCATTTTTCTAAGAAGGCCTTCATTCTTAATGGCTTCATACCGGAGAGAGATGTTTCGTCTCTCGAGAACGCGTTATCACGCAAATTTGACATTTCGTTTTCAACTTACGATCCTGCAGATAGCACGGATGTCCCTGTTTTGCTTAAGAATAATTCGTTTGTATATCCTGTTGAAGATATTACGGAAGCATACAGCTTGCCTTCAAAAGACGATGTAGATCCTAATCCATTTATGGCTTTTTTCTACTATTTGTTTTTCGGTATGATGCTGTCGGATGCCGGATATGGGCTGTTGATCTGTGTCGGATCCCTCTTCGTGTTATTGAAATGCAAACCCGAGGGCGGCATGAAGCAGAATATGCAGAAATTTTTCTATTGCGGCCTATCAACTTTATTTTGGGGCGCAATGTATGGAAGCTGGTTTGGAAATATTGTAAACGTGGTATCTGTTAATTTCTTCCATTCCAATTACTCTCTGCGTGCGCTCTGGTTTGATCCAGTAAACAATCCGCTCAAGCTTATGATTTTTAGTCTTATACTTGGATTCTTCCACATATTGACCGGCATGATTCTCAAATTCTTTGTTATGTGGAAGCATGGCGATAAGAAAGATGCGTTATATGACATAGGGTTATGGTGGGTCGTTTTCCTTGGTCTTGGCGCAGTCATTGTGAATATGGCGTTTCATTTTTCTTTCCCACTTACAAAGATCGGACTCTATGTTGCTGCTGCTGGTGCCGTCGGTCTTGTCTTGACACAAGGTCGCGCAAGCAAGAGCATTCCTGGAAAGATTCTGGGGGGAGTTGCAAGTCTATATGGGATTACAGGCTATTTTAGCGATGTTCTCTCCTATTCTCGTCTCATGGCACTTGGTTTGGTGACAGGAATTATCGGTAATGTCGTTAATACAATTGGTAGCATTAATGGAGGAGGCGTTGGCGGTGCAATTATGCTAGTTCTTGTTTTTATCTTTGGTCACGCCATCAATATTGGCATCAATCTTCTTGGTGCTTATGTCCACGGGAATCGTCTACAGTATGTTGAGTTTTTCAGTAAATTCTATGAAGGCGGAGGGAAACCCTTTCGACCTTTCGGAGTACACACAAAGCATTTCAAAATCAAGGAGGAAAAGTAAAATGGGTATTGGTTTATTTTTTGCACTGGCAGGCGCAGCATTTGCTGTAGGACTTGCATGTATTGGTTCTGCAATTGGTGTTGGTATTGCAAGTGAAGCAGCGGCAGCGGTCATCATTGATGATCCATCCAAATTTGCAAAACTGCTGATTTTGCAGCTTCTTCCCGGAACACAAGGTTTATATGGTCTGGTTGTAGCCGTAATGATTCTCACGAAGATTGGTATTCTTGGAGGAAGTAGCGATGTTTCTTTCGTAAGCGGTCTTCTATATTTGGCGGCAAGTCTTCCGATTGCACTTGGTGGGTGGTTTTCAGCTATTGCGCAAGGTCGTGTTGCGGCATCGGGTGTGAGCATCGTATCAAAGAAGCCAGCAGAATCTTCAAAGGCCGTTATTTCGGCAACGCTTGTCGAATTCTATGCACTTCTTTCATTTATTTCATCTTTCCTTATGGTAATGAATATTGGAAAACTTGGTTAAGTTATTTCGGAATGCATAAATTGCAAAGGGAGCGTGCACATGTCGGGATTTGATAATATTTTGGCCAAAATCAATGCTGATTCCATTGCGGCTGGCGAGCAGAAGATTGCTTCCGCAGAAGCGAAGGCAGCTTTGATTCGAGAGGAAGGCGAAGAAAAAGCGTCAATACTTTTCGATGCCCGTATCAAAAGGGCTAAGTATGATGCGGATGTCATTGAGGCAAAAGGTCGGTCGGCAGCGGCACTATATTCCAAGCGAGTGATTCTTCAGGAAAAAATTGCAATTATCGATGAGGTTATTGTTGAAGTTCGCAGCAAGATTTGTGCTCTTCCTGCAAACGAGTATTTTTCTTTTATTGAATCCTTTGTCATAACACATTCACAAGACACACCCGGTGTTTTGACCCTTTCAAAAAGAGATTTCGATCGCCTTCCGTCCGGGTTCATGGATAAATTGAACGCCACCCGCTCTTCCCCCCTTACAATTTCCACACAGTTTGGAGATTTTGATGCGGGATGCATCGTTACTTACGGGGAGATTTCCTATAACGGCACAGTTGATGCTCTCATCAGCGAGAAAAAAGATCAATTGCGTGACATGATTAACCGTAAATTGTTCGACGAAAAGTAAGGAGAAATAAGTAGATGCAGGATACCAGATATGCATTTCCCGTGGCAAGTATCCGCGTGAAGGAATCATCGCTATTTGATCAGGCAGAGCTTGAGCAACTTATTTCTGTGCCAACTTTCGATGCTGGATTGGCATTCTTATCTGAGCATGGTTGGGATATTCCTGCCGGTAAGCCAGATAGCAATCGCATTTTGCGTAATGAACTCATTCGCGCATGGGATTTCCTATGCGAAATCGCTCCTGATATCTCTCTTCTCTACCCACTTATTATCAGGAAAGATTTTCACAATCTGAAGGCAGGAATCAAATCAAGCCTGAGTGGTTTCGCTGTTGATACGTATTTCCTTTCGCCTACCACGATTGAATATGCTACCCTTATCGATGCAATTACGCAGCGTCACTTTATTAACCTCCCCGAGCCTTTTGCATCTGTCGCTGAAGAGGCCTATGATGTCCTCGCTCGAACAGGGGATGGCCAATTGGCAGATATCATCATTGATCAGGCAACACAGACGCATATTTTATCGCTTGCAAAAGACACAAAACAGCCACTTGTACTTGCGATGTCGGAATTATTTTGTGCATCTGCCAATATCAAGGCAGCATTTCGTGCTGCAAAAACAGAAAAGAACGAGAGTTTTCTTCGGAGAGCCTTGTCAGAGTGTGACACGCTGGACAAAAACATGCTGGTTTCCTCCGCGTCTCGTGGAATAGAATCACTGATGAGCTATTTGTCTTCAACGATTTATGAACCCGGCACCGCTTATCTCACAACGAAGCCGTCAGATTTTGAGAAGTGGTGCGATGACCAAGGTGTTATGCTTCTTGAAAAAGCAAAATATCTGTTTTTCGGGCCTGAGCCGCTGATTGCATATTACTTCTCCAAGGAAGCTGAAATCAAAAACGTTCGGATTATTTTGGCGGCAAAAGAGAATCATCTGTCATCTGATATCATTCGGAGTCGTTTGAGGAGGCTTTATGTATAAGATTGCTGCCATGGGAGACCGAGATAGCATATATGGTTTTGCATCGATTGGACTCGATATTTTCCCCGAGGACAAGATGGATGACCCCGAAGCAACTTTGCGTACATTAGTTGATAGCGGCTACGCGGTCATATATATAACGGAATCTCTTGCTGTACGGCTTCAGGATGAGCTTGAGCAATATAAGAGCAAACAGTTGCCTGTAATTGTACCGATTCCGGGAATATCAGGGAACAAGGGTATGGGTATGAAGGCGATCGGACGTGCTGTTGAAAAAGCGGTCGGTTCGGACATTTTGGCAGATGCATAAAGGAGTATTAAGGAAATGAGTAAAGGAACAATTCTTAAGGTATCCGGTCCGCTCGTAATCGCGCAGGGCATGCGCGACGCGAATCTATTTGATGTTGTTCGCGTAAGTTCTCACAGGCTTATCGGCGAGATCATTGAAATGCACGAAGATAAGGCTTCTATTCAGGTCTACGAGGAGACTTCAGGGCTCAAAACGGGAGAACCTGTCGAGTCAACTGGCATACCGCTATCCGTCGAATTGGGGCCTGGTTTGATCGGAAGTATTTACGATGGAATCCAACGGCCTCTCGTCGAAATCATGAAACTTTCCGGAAATAACTTGCCGCGCGGCATTGAAGTATCTTCTCTCGATAGAAAAGCAGTATGGCATTTTGTTCCTGCAGTATCTGTCGGCGATATGGTATCTGAAGGAGATATTCTTGGAAATGTGCAGGAAACGGAAATTGTTATGCATAAGATCCTTGTTCCTCCGACTGTCTCTGGCAAAGTAACGGAAATTGCTGAAGGAGATTATACCGTAGATGACACAATCTGTACGCTTACTCTTCTCTCTGGTAATGATAAAAAATTAACACTCATGCAGAAATGGCCCGTTCGTGTTGGCCGCCCGTATGCCAAGAAGCATGCACCGACTATGCCACTAGTGACCGGTCAGCGAGTCGTTGACAGTCTCTTTCCCATCGCAGATGGCGGTGTTGCAGCTATCCCCGGGCCTTTTGGCAGCGGGAAAACGGTTACACAGCATCAGCTTGCCAAATGGGCAAAAGCCGACATCATTGTATATATCGGCTGTGGTGAACGCGGCAACGAAATGACAGATGTACTTAACGAGTTCCCCGAATTGATTGATCCTTACACGGGACAATCTCTGATGAAAAGAACCGTACTCATTGCAAATACCTCCGATATGCCTGTTGCCGCACGTGAAGCTTCCATCTATACGGGAATTACCATAGCCGAGTATTTTCGAGATATGGGATATTCCGTTGCTCTCATGGCAGACTCCACGTCGAGATGGGCTGAGGCGCTACGAGAAATGTCTGGAAGATTGGAAGAAATGCCCGGTGAAGAGGGTTATCCAGCATATCTCGGTAGCCGATTAGCGCAATTCTATGAGCGTGCCGGGAAAGTAACCTCACTTGGAAAAGATTTGAGAGAAGGAACGCTGTCGGCCATCGGCGCTGTCTCTCCACCAGGCGGTGATATCTCTGAGCCAGTTTCTCAGGCAACCCTTCGTATCGTCAAAGTTTTCTGGAGTCTTGATGCCACCCTTGCGTACAAGCGTCATTTCCCTGCCATTAATTGGCTTACGAGTTATTCTTTGTACGAGGATTCACTTGGCCCTTGGTTTGATACAAATGTTTCGCCGGATTGGACAAAGAACCGTGGACGCATCATTCATCTGTTACAAGATGAATCTGAGCTTGATGAAATCGTTCGTCTGGTTGGAATGGATGCGCTTTCTGCCTCTGATAGACTTAAAATGGAAGCCGCCCGCTCAATTCGCGAAGACTTTCTGCATCAGTTGGCGTTTCACGAAATTGATACCCACTCTTCTTTGCATAAACAGGATCTCATGATGAAACTTGT
>JBPOHB010000247.1:0-22862 GCA_052036055.1 Bacillota bacterium
GGTGGCGCGAGCAGTGCCGTGCCTGGAAGAGAAATTACCCGGTTACTTTACCCCGTCATTGGGAAGAGAACGGGGAAACCGCGAATGTGTTCGCATTCATCCGTTTCTTGAGCGATGCGCTCCCTGAAAACAGCCTGACCGCCGTGAGCAATGGCGCCTGCTGTGTAGTCGGGCATCAGAACTGGTGTATTAAGAACGGGACCCGGTTCATTATTAACAGCGCGATCGCCAGCATGGGATACGGACTTCCTGCTGCAATCGGCCTGTGTGCGGCCGGAGGGAAGAAGGATACGATTTGCCTGGAAGGCGATGGAAGTATCATGATGAACCTGCAGGAGCTGCAAACGGTCGTAACGAATAAGCTGCCCGTAAAGCTGTTCATCATAAATAATCAGGGTTATCACAGTATTCGCCAGACACAGAATAATCTGTTCAAAGAGCATTCAAAAGTTGGTATCGGACCGGAGAGCGCCGACTTGTCCTTTCCGGATTTCTCGAAACTTGCCGTTGCCTTTGGTTATCCTTATTATTCCGCGCATAGCAACGCGGATATGAAATCAGCGGTTCTTGGAACATTGGCGGAACCGGGTTTTGTCATGTGCGAGATCTTCACGGACACCTTGCAGGCCTGGGAACCGAAAAGCAGCACGAAACGTCTTCCTGACGGCACTTTGGTCAGCCCTCCGTTAGAGGATCTGGCCCCCTTTCTTGATCGGGAAGAATTGTTGAAGAATATGTATATTACTCCGATTGAAGAATAAGAAATCAAGCATTTTCGATCGCGAAAATTTTGCAAATGAAGAGGGGAAATTATGGGAAAGACATTTTTATTGGACTGTACACTTAGAGACGGCGGTTATGTGAATGACTGGCAGTTCGGCGAAGAAATGATTAAGGATTTCGGCAAGAAAATCGCACGTACTGGTATTGAAATGTATGAAGTCGGCTTCCTCAAACCGGAAGCATACGATAAAAACCGCTCTGTTTTTCCCAATGTTGAATCCATTGCCGAGATGATTCAACCCAAAATTCCGAGCATGATTTATGTGGGCATGCTGGATATGAGCAACCCTGTGCCGATTGAACAGATCGTCCCGTATGACGGAACATCTGTTGACGGATTAAGAATCATTTTCAAGAAGAGCAAGATTGATGTTGCCTATGAATATTGCAAGAAGATCAAGGAACTGGGTTATTTGCTGTTCGTTCAATTCGTAGGTACGGATGCATACAGCGACAAAGAATTCATTGAAGCAATCGAGAGATTCAATACATTGATGCCGTATGCGGTTTCCATTGTTGACAGCTTTGGCTTGATCAAGCGCAAACACTTTCTGCGCCTCGTATATCTGGCAGACAACAATCTGTCAAAAGGGATTGTTCTGGGATATCACGCCCATAATAATCTGCAGCAGGCTTTCGGAAATGCAGAAGCACTTGTTGATATGAATCTTAAAAGAGATATCTGCATTGATGCCTGTGTTTTTGGCATGGGAAGAGGTGCCGGCAATCTTAATCTGGAGCTCTTTGCGGAATTCATGAATGAGAACTTTAACACTGAGTATAGAATTGAACCCATGCTGGAAATCATGGACGAGTACTTGAATGATATTTACAAGAAGAAATTCTGGGGCTATTCGCTCCCGTTCTACCTCTCGGCATCCACAGGCAGTCATCCGAATTATGCGATTTATTTAGCTGAGAAGGACAGCCTCACGGTAAAGGCCTTTAATGAGCTGCTTCGCGGTATTCCCGCATCGGAGAAGAGTTCCTTCAGCAAAAGCAATGCAGAACGGATTTACAAGGAATATCAGGATAAGTATTTCGATGATCGGGGAACCATTGCCCAATTAACCGCGGAGACGGCGGGACATGATATTCTTCTTCTTGCTCCGGGCTGCAGCCTGTGCGAGTACGGTGAGGCCATCAAGACGAAGATTGCACAGAATAACCTGCTTGTGATGGCTGTGAATTTCACAAGCAATGATTTTGACATCCATTATATATTCAGCAGCAATATGCGCCGCTATGCGAAAATTCAAGGTCATACAGATTCAAAGTGCATTATAACCTCGAACATGAAGGATGCGGAAAGTTACGACTATATGGTCAATTTTGCAAGTTATTCCTCCGAAACACCGGAGATCATAGACAATTCGGGAATCATGGCTTTCAAGCTGATTTTCGCACTGGGGATTAAACGTGTATATGTTGCAGGAATGGACGGATATACGGTAAATCACAACAACAACTATTTTGAGCAGGCGCTGGAACATGATTTCTCTCGCGAAGCGGAGAATAGAAATGAGCTTATTTCGAAGGAAATTCGAATTCTAAGCCGGAAAATGGATATTCAGTTTCTCACGCCCACAAATTATACTCTTGATTGAATGCTTTAAAAATTAGATGGATACAAAGACGTTTCCAAACAACTTGTGGAAACATACGGATTCAAACAAGTTGCCATTACCCTTCGCACTTCCGTGAGTGCTTCGGACAACAAATGGGCTGCCATGCTTCACGATGGCCATAATTACTATATGAGCAGACAGTATGACATCCATATTGATGAATATATCCTTGTGAGTATGGATGGTGTGCAAGGCAGCTTTGTCGGCGAGGTTTGCAATGCCTGCGAAAAGGTTCTGACCGACGTTTCGAAAAAGTGTTATGATACTGAAACTCTAAAAGCGAAACAGACAAAACGTGTTCTTGCATTAATCAAGTCCGAATATGATATAAAACCTGAGTTCTTGTGGGAAAATTATCCTGACTGCGCGGCTTTTCGAAGAAAAGACAACGAGAAATGGTTTGCACTTATTATGACGGTGGACAAAAGTAAACTTGGGCTGTCAGGGCAGGGCATAACCGGCATCGTTCACAATGTATATACTTATCCCACATATCGGAAAGCAGGCGCTGCCACAACACTGCTTCAAGAAATGGTGAAAAAGGCGCGCCAACTAGATATAAGCTCCATCGACTTGATCGCGACAGGAGATGGCAGACCACTCTATGAGAAAACTGGATTTCACACGATCAAAGAAACCTACATGCGGCTCTCCCTTATTAACGGGAAACACTGACCTTTGTGATCAGTTAATGATTGGTTTTACAAAAAGCTGATCCGGTGTGCCATAAATAGTCTCATAGTCGCCGAGTTTACTAAATCCATATTTCTCGTACAGGCCGATTATTCCGCTCATAAGATAAATGGCCTCATATCCGCACTCTTCGGCATACTTGGTTGCAGCCTTGATCATCATCTCGGATATTCTTTTCCCCCTGTATTTTTCATCCACAAAAACAAAACCGATAAACGGTGAAAAATCATATTTGTCTGGCATCTCATCTTTCTTGGTAAACGTACAAAATCCTACTATCTGGTCCTCTTCACAGGCTACAAAAACTCTTTCCCACGCAAGGAATCTGTTTCCTCTCATTAATTCCGCCAGAAGTGGACCTGCTATCCAGGAACAGTTCTCTGCAAAAGAAATTGTCTCATTCCAATTGTTATCCCCTTGCTTTATCGCCAATATATTTATCATTTGTTCTCTCCAATCTCTCCGTTAATCAAGTCAATTGTCTTTTCCCTGATTTCAACGGATTGCGCTACCTTCGGCCACTCATTAACTGCTGCTTTCACTTCATTTATGATTTTCATACACTTACTTGTCGTAATGTCCATATTCCGGCCGCATGCGATCATGTCGCTCATTAGGATGTCTGATTTTTTGCCGTTAATTGTCATCTGATGAGCCTGCAGCCATCGGTTTCTCGAATCACATGCAAATGTTACATCATAGGCTGGAGATAGTGTCCAGATCCCATTCCGATCCATCAGAAAAGAAATGTTTTTAACATGGTCATCCTGATTAACCGCAAGAACATTAAATATCATCCTTCTGTAGAACTGCTCTATATCACTACTGGGCAATCCAAGTCTTCTTGCTGTTAATGCAGCCAGTTCATAGCTGCACAGGCCCGGCTCATTATAATCGATATGCGAAATGGCCCCCAATGACTGCATATGCAGCTTTTTGCCATCCACTCTATCGAACCGCTTTGTCATAAAATGCTTGCGGCCGCCTTCTTCCAGCAGCTTACACTCACTCATAACAATGCCTGCTCTTAATGCCATCTGGTAATACGCATACTCAATTAACGTATATTCTGGCACATCTTCCAGATCATGGTCTCCATTTCTTGCCACACCGTCGAACTTAATGAGCCAATAATCATACCCCTTGTCAAGATCAACCTGCCCCGAACGGATATCCCCTGTTTCTTTGTTATAAGCTATGATAGCCTTCGCTCTAGCGCCACCAGCTGAGGTTCCAAGCTTCAGTAACTGGTTGTATGTCATATCATCGTGCGCTGAGAGATGAATATGCTCTCTAGCCTCTAAAACGGACGAGGCAAAATCCACTAATCTGGCAATGTCTATTCTATCCGTCTCTCTTGCGGGTAAGCGCGTGGCCGGCTTATATTCCAGCGCACCCATTCCGCGTTTGCCGGTATAACACAATCGCTCCACCACGCTAAATGACTCCGGCGTTCTTCCCTCTGAGGCAAGCCACTGATCAATGACGGCATTTCCGAACCTGTCCGGCAAAGAATCCGCCAGCAAACCTGGAACCCCCTTAAAAGCGGGTGTTGCTAATTCAGGAAACTCATATACCCTATTTGATAAGGGCATCATGAGAGGCGATATCTCAATGCCTCTGCGGACAAAATCCTTATCGTATTCAAAAGACACATATTTTGCGCCCTCTTCTAAATGAAAATATCCTACCGTCGTTCCCCAAAGTATGACTGTTGCTGTATGATTCATTTCTTTTCATCTCCCCATCTACTATCTATCTTGGGGGTTGGGGGCGTTTTCCTGCTTGCCCGTTTCCTTTGTGATAGGATCGACTTATCTCGTAAATACGAAGAGGGGCGCTTCGTTGGATCAGGAACAAGCATGTCAAGATTGGCATCTAGGTCCAGTGCGATAAGCACCTTAATCAGATTCCCTAGCTGCACATCTTCCCCACTCTCCATGCGCAGTATACTTCGCAGCGCAACCCCTGACTTGTCTGCTAATTCTCTCTGTGTTAACGGATAATCGATTCTATATGCCTTTAGTCTTGTCGCAAGCTCGGATAATGCGCTATGAGATGACAAATATTTACCCATTCCTTCACCTCTATTTCATGAGCAATAGCACTTTCTTCTCACATCATAGCGCAAACATTTGTAAAGTGCAATATGTTGCACTTTAACTGCACTATATCATGATAACACGCCATATACGGCACTATATTATGGCAATAGCAAGGCGCATAATCCTATTATGGATTCTATATATGTTCTATGGAACGGAACCATTCACCGCATATCGATTCCATCACGCACATGGGTACGACAGTTTCAGGCGAGCTTTCTCGGGCTCGTGCCGCAGATGGTCAACGATCGCGAGCAGGTGCCGTTTAGCTTATCGGCCGCTCGATTATCTCGCAGAATGCCTCGATCTCCGCCGCTCGTTTTTGCACATCCATCTTATCCTCGACAGAACACAAGCCTAAATTACCACTTGCGATAATCTCCAAATGACCATAGAAATGTTCAATGCTTTCTATGACTCTATTACACTCCCGCATGCTTGGTCCGGTTCTTAACGCAATACTATATCCTCTTTTCCCCTGGCTGATTGATGCATGAGGATTGTGCGTATTGCACCACGGCGTGCACCTATCGATAAATGCTTTGAATTGGCCGGGAATATCCGCCCAGTAGGATGGCGATACGGTGATAATCTTGTCTGCCCATTCAAACTCTGACATTATTTTAGCGACATCATCCATTTGCATAATGCACTTTGCCGTATTATGGCAGCTTCTGCAACCCTTACAAAAATCAAATCTATAGTCATCTATGCAGATAATTCTGACATCATACAGCATACTCAAACATGATGAGATAATCTTTGCTATTTCAGCAGTTGCACCAGAACTAACCGGACTACCATTAATTATTAATGCATTCATTTTTTTCGTGTCCCCCATAAGCCTTCCTGCTTAACACTTCTAAGAAGCTTCATCCCGTCTGCAATTTGCTTGAACCCGTATCCCGGCTCAATAAGCAGAATATGACCTTCCGCATCTCCTATCAACGAATGCATGGACCCATTCGGAATGTTCACAATCGTTTTTGTTCCGACAATATTCATGACGTCATCTGCCCTAACTGTAGCACAGCAAACAGTCCCTGCTAATGGATTCTTTTCTTGAAATCTACAAGCGACAAAATCGCTTCGAATAGCTCATCCGAACGCAAATCAAACACAAGAGGAAAATAGCTAAGTCTCTCCCCCATTAGCCTTGCTTCCTCTGCCATTTGCCTTGCTTCATCATGAAGGAAAAGGCACAAAACATCTTCACGGGATTTCTCGGGAATATAGATGGTCACCTTGAAAAAGCCATCCCAAATCGACAGCCAAAAAACAGTTGTCTTTTTTTGACCGCCTCGAACGCCTGTCCACTTGTAGAGTCCCTTTGCCAGCCACGCCTTGCCGTCCGTGTAATAACGCCATTCGATCTGAATGTCGTGGCTTGCAAGTATTCTTACAAACTTCACATAGGCATCGTTTGCTTCACCAAGAGCCTCTTCAATAACAGCTTCTGTCGGCTGTATGTCGGGATTTCTCAGTAATTGCTGCCCGGATGATTCCTTCACTTTCGCTTCCCGTTTTTTCTTCTCCATGCTATCACCTCATTTGAGAACATAGCTAACCTGGCCGTTGTTAGCCCCAGATATTGGTCATCTTCTTCCTATTAATGATGTGATCATTTTGATTAATATATGATCTGCGGCGGCATTTCAGGAGCAAAACTCTTCCCTTTTCATTACGTGTATAAAGGAGCGAAAAACGACCGGTGCTTCTTGAAAGATACTCAGCAAAAATCGTTGCATTTTCTTTTTTTGCCGCAATGATCGACGGGCAAGCATAGCTGTGGGAATACGTATCAAGCGAAAAAAACAGAAACCGATAGTTTTTAATCAAGACATAACGAGGATTGTCAATTGCTGACAAAAGCTCTCGCATGGCTTCGGCAAAAACATACTTCTCATGTAATGTTGCGTTCGTTAAACAGGAATAAATATACATGCCTAAACCGTCTGAGCTAATTTTCACTTTTGCATCCTTACTTTCTATTTCTTGCATATCTCGCAAAGTCTTCAGGATACATTGTGAAAGCGTTTGAATTGTCCTTTTGGGAGATAAATACCGGAAAATTCTGAACAGTCCGACAATGAAGAAATATCCACATAGAAGCAGTACAAAAGCACCAGCACAAAAGCTTAAAAACGAATCAGACTCACCGAGCACCGAAAACACACCGGCACCGGAAAATCCTTGCGCAATTCCATTGATTGCAATCATAAAAAACATTTCCAGAAGTACATTCCGAAACAAAAATCCTCTCGGTTGCACACCCTTTGGGATCTCATCCATCTCCAGAACTTCCATGTATCCGACTGTACCACTCCAGTGCTTTTCCACCGAAGCTCTGTCAGCCGCGAGCGTCAACATTCGCTTGTTTATTTGCGAAATTCCTTTTTCATTATAGGGGGGCTTAATTATGTCCAGGCGTTCTATTCCATTTTAAATTACATTATTTGAGTATGTTAGCCCCATAAAACAAGCAAATCGTCGCGTCAGGGTCTCAAAATCTGCGCTTTCAAGAATGCTGCTGTCTTCAAGCATAGGTCTTTGCAACAATTCCTTGAACTTATTATCAGATACATAAGGAGGATCAACCGTAACCAAGTGCCAAATATTCGATACCTTTCTCGGCGAATTCACATCAACCCTAATTGCGCGTCCACGCATCTGATTCGACAACACAAAACTGCCCACAAAGCTGGCAAGAATGAGAGAATTTATGCACGGGGAATCCCAGCCTTCTCCCAGCAATGATTTTGTTCCGACAAGCACTTGTATAAGGCCTTGCCCGAATGCTTCCGTAATAATGGCAACCTTGTTCTTATTGGAACCACTAAAAGTAATCACAAGATACTCCGTGTTCGGGAGCTCTTTTGTCGAAAATGCAACCTTTATCTTGTCTGCAATTTCTTTGATTTCAGGGAGAATACCTGCAGGAATGATGACAAGCTGTCCCGACAAAAGCGCAAGACGAACCTGATCCCCACAGCTTCTGCGCACCGATTCGAATATCGGAACCGTTCCCATGGCGGTTATTGTATCATCGCTGCCAATGACATTTACGAGATTCTTCTTGACATAATCGGTGAGAATCAACATTCGCAAATCTTCACGCAGATTACCTACTTCGCTTCGCACGATTTCGTTGATACTACAGAATTTACCCGTCGAAGAAAGCAGCAATCGATTGATTTTATCACTCGATTTCATCTGGACTTTCTTCTTTTCTAGCAGTGATTTTTCGGATAGTACGTCGCGCAAACGAGAGGAAACATCCTCTGTAAATATTGCAGGGGAATCTATCACAAATTGGAAAGCCGCTTCCGCATAGGCAAGCGAAAACGCCGGCAACTTGCCGCGCGGAGAAAGCAGTCTGATTAATTTTGGCGGTAGCGCGATCTCGCGGTGCTTGGCTAAACACAGGATGGCAATAAAGCCCCTCGCATTTTCCAGAATGCACGCCTCTTTTTCTCGAAAATCGGTTAACATCCCTGATTTTGTCAGAATATCATCGAAAAGATGGCTTCGATAAATCTCCTCCACGCAGAGCAGCGCCTTTTGCTTATATAGGTTAAAAACTTCCTTTTCTTTATCCGTCGGGTAATTGAAATAGATATAGTCTTGATGCGGACAGAGCGTTTTCTGAACAACTAACTGAGGAACATAGATCTCTTCATCGATTTCCCCACACAAATGAATGTACTTATCCCATTCGGCTGGTGTGCTATCGTATGGCGGAGTTGCCGTCAATGCGATTATTGTAACCTTTTTCCCAAGCGCGGCAATAAACGCTTCGAGAACTTTCTGCCATTCACTTCTCAGGTGGTGGGCCTCATCAAGACAGATCGTTTTGATATCAGCATGAATAATCGTATTAAGCAAATCAAAATCGGAAAAATCCATTTCCGAGTCGCTTTCCGCCTCTTCATCATCCTGTTCTTCCTTTAAGGTAAGTTTGTTAAAAGCGGCAAAGAGAGCCTGATAGGTTATTACCGTAATTTGCGAAGGTTTATGCAGATCATACGATACGTAATCACTAGCTTTTTCATCAGAGGGCAGAAAACTATCCGCAAATCGGTCGCCCCATTGCTGACGAATCGTGACCGTAGGCGAAAGAATTAAGGCAGAGTGATCAAGTCTGCAAATCAGCTCAATTCCCAATGTCGTTTTACCGCTGCCGGGAGCAGCAACAATATGAACTTTCCCATTTTTCAGATATTGCTCGGCGTGACCTAAAACATTTTCCTGATAATCGCGGAATTCACCTTTGAACTTCAAACTTGCAAGTGTTTTCATGAATATCTCCACATTGAATGAATGAATAATCTGCCTTTCCTATTATGAAAATGCAACATAAAAAGCATATCATATTTGCAGATGAAAACCACACAATGCCATCAAATCCATGAGCCATCATTTCCGCTTCTTCTTGCGCAGGAACAGGATCACGCAGGTGATGAATAGTAATGCAAAAGCGCCGATCAAAACCCAATTAAGAATCCCTGTAAATATTTGCGCGGCGCCTCCGGTCTTTATAAAAGCATCTGTTGCTTCGCCGCTTGCGGCAGGAGTAACACTTGGAACCGCGATGCCAGTGCTTTCTGGCGTTATGCTTGCATCAAGCGTGGAGCTAGACTGCTCCGATGTTGAGCTCGACTGCCCCGATGCAGTCGTTGTCACATCGGTACTGTTGTCATCGTCGGAATCACCGCTAGATGCCGAATAGATTTTCACCGCCGTTTGGACTGTCATATCCCCGTTCCCCGCGGTGAAAGTCAGCGTTCCGTCGTCCATGTCAGGTACCTTGAGGGTTATGCTATTCTGTTTAATCGTTCACATCTTATCATTAGAATACAGTTGTTGCATGTTTTTTGGGGCGAGTTGCGGAATGAACAGGCCGATACACAGAACTGTACTTGCCAAGAACACGGCGACATTAGCGCCGATGTATCCGGGAGAAAGCATGTCTTTCGTTATAGGGAAATACTCCGTCGCCGTAACAAGCACCGCTGTCCCCATAAGAAGAATAAGGCCATAATCGGTGATCACAGAGAAATAAGCAATCCGGCGATTCCTTTGCTCCCCTATCGCGCATGACCAGATTCATCATTTCTTGTTGCAGCCCTACCCCAGCATTATTTCCGCGTGTAAAAGGAGGCGACTCCCTGCGTTGCTCTTTTCCCAAAGTCATCGGCATACACAACCATATCAATAAAAAACCCGTTAAGATGCGGTCTTGCCGCGCCGGCGATCTTCTCAAAAACCGAAGATTGCTCGCCTTCCAGATCCACAATCAGAAGATAACTCAGTTCATGATCTCTTTCCATCAGGCGGAGCCAGACCCGGTTTACCTCCGGACATGATCGGAGACATGCGGATATCGCTTGGATCATCGCCGTCGGATACTCTTTGGGCTCGCCAAGCATAACCTTTGTGTCCTTTGATATGACCTCCTGTGAGACCCCCTTCAATACGACGTCCTTGTGCGACTTCATGTGTCGGATCTGTTCTTTTTCAAGGATGAGATTTGCGCCGAACGGATTCACCGCCAGTCCCCCAATCCCGTCCTGTTCCAGAATCATATCGGCGTAGTCGTCAAAGGAAAGAATTAGTGTCTTCGGCGCCTCTTTGGCGGCTTCCCACTTCCCCAACTCTTCCCAGTCCGTAAACGCGGCATAATAGAAGGCGCCGCTTTCTGAACCCAGCAAGGGAAATGATATTTTTGTCCCCTCTTCAAATACCGCCGTTCCGTTCCCCGTATCCGCCGGCTCACTCGACAATTGAATCAGCGAAAGGAATCTTGCCCGCAAAGCGATCTCTTCCAACACCTCTTCCGCCGTTCCGTCTTCCCGAAAAGACGCGAGAAGAGTCTTCAGTTTCGGGTTTTCGAGTGGCACATTCACATCCACCGGGCTCGGCGTCCCCCGCTTTGACTTCTCCTCGGCGGCCTCAACCTTCCCTTCTCCGTCGGTATTCGCGGAGATCTCGTTTTCCAAATTCTTCTTCTTGCGAAATCCATCCCACAATCGCATATGTTTCCCTTTCAATATCCCCGCCCGAACACTCTCCCACGACATATTTGCGTGGCGCGCGACATTCCCGGCAAATCTCTTTTCCAGCTTCTCCAAAATATCGTCCGTATCATAATCCGCATGCTGGAAGGCCGCATCCTACTCTTCGCGGGTTTCTATCTTTATCATTACTTATATTTTACCAGAATTATCGAAATGAAACATATAAATACCTCGCAAGTGTTAACAATTCCACACATGCGAGGACGCTACTTTCATTATATTATGTGCCGCCTCGTGAAATGATTCCTAAAACACGAAAAAGAGGGCTGCCTCTCAACTGAGACAACTCTCTATTTCATAATCAATTGTTTTGCCGCCTTGCGCCGCAGGCGCTTTCGATAAAAAAGTCTTTGCCGCTCGAATAGTTCCGCAGGCGCGAACGCGCCGAGGACTTGTCCGTATGAGAGTGAAAAGACTTTTTTATTCCCACTCAATCGTGGCAGGTGGCTTGCTCGTTATATCATACACAATTCGGTTAATGTGTCCGACTTCGTTGATGATTCTTCTGGAACACAGATCCAATACGTCATACGGAATTCGGGCGAAATCGGCCGTCATGAAATCGCTTGTGGTGACTCCGCGCAAGGCTAACATGTAATCATACGTTCGCCCATCGCCCATGACCCCCACCGATCGGACGTTCGTCAGTACGGCAAAGTACTGATTGATCTCTCTGCCCAGTCCAGCCGCCTTGATTTCATCTCTGAAAATTGCATCTGCATCACGGAGAACTTCCAGTTTCTCTGGCGTGATCTCGCCCATAATGCGAATGGCAAGCCCAGGGCCGGGAAATGGCTGACGCCAGACAAGATCTTCCGGGATGCCTAGTTCAAGACCGGCTCTTCTCACTTCATCCTTAAAAAGGTCACGGAGTGGTTCGATCAATTCCTTGAAGGCAATATCCTTCGGAAGACCGCCGACATTGTGATGGCTCTTGATTACGGCAGCATCTCCGACGCCGCTTTCGATTACATCCGGATAGATCGTTCCTTGCACAAGAAAATCAACTGTACCAATCTTAAGTGCTTCCTCTTCAAAGACCCGTATGAATTCTTCGCCGATGATTTTGCGTTTTCTCTCTGGCTCGGAGATCCCTGCAAGCCGATCCAGAAAACGATCCTTGCAGTTGACACGAATCAGATTCATTTCGAATTCGCCCTTGAAAATACGCTCGACGTCATCTCCCTCGTTCTTACGAAGAAGACCGTGATCGACAAAGACACAGGTTAGCTGCTTTCCGACTGCCTTATGTATCATCAGGGCCGCAACAGAGGAGTCAACCCCGCCCGACATTGCGCAGAGTACTTTCTTATCGCCAATCTTTTCGCGAAGGCGGATAATAGATTCCTCGACGAATGCGGACATAACCCAGTCTCCCTTGCATCCGCAGACATCAAAGAGAAAGTTCTTCAGGACAATGTGTCCTTGTGGCGTATGCATAACTTCGGGATGGAACTGTACCGCATAATATCCCTTGGCTTCGCACTCCATGGAGGCGCATCCGCAGTTGTCAGTCGTACCCGTTATGACGAAACCTTCCGGTGGTGTACAGATATAATCCGTATGACTCATCCAACAGGTATTCTCACTTGTAACATTGTTATAAAGCCTGGATGTCGGGGATAACGTGATTGTCGTCTTGCCATATTCTCTTGCCTGTGCAGGGCCAACTTCTCCGCCAAGCATATATGCAAGAAGCTGTGCGCCATAGCAGATCCCTAGGATCGGAATACCCAGAGACAGAATCTCTGCGGAATAATGAGGCGAGGTCTCGTCATAGACGCTGTTAGGACCGCCGGTGAAAATGATTCCTTTATAATTGCCTTCGCGAATGCGATCCAGACTAACCGTGTAGCGAAGAATCTCTGCATATACATGTTGCTCACGAACGCGTCTCGCTATCAGCTGATTATATTGACCGCCAAAATCCAGAACCAGTATTTTTTCCATTTCCACGTGTTCCCCTCCGAATGTCGATGACAGATGCTTCTTCTCATAAATTATACCAGATCCGAAATCATCACGCCCTCAGCGGAACATGATTTCTTCTCTTTTGGGGCCATTCGAAACGAGAGAAATCCTTACACCGATTTGTTGTTCGATGAAAAGAACATATTCTTTTGCCTCTATCGGAAGTGCGTCAAAGGAAGTAATACCTCGAATATCCTTTTTCCAGCCCTTCAGTGTCTTGAGAATCGGTTTCGCGCGGTCAAGCTTCGTCGGATTCGGGAAATCCGTCGTCTGTACGCCATCAATCTCATATGCAACACATACCGGAATCTCATCGAGATAGCTCAGGCAGTCAATCGCCGTGAAGGCGACATCCGTTGCACCCTGTACACGGCAACCGTAACGTGTCGCCACGCAGTCAAACCAGCCCATTCTCCTTGGCCGTCCCGTTGTAGCACCATATTCACCGGCATCTCCGCCGCGTTTTCTCATCTCGTCAGCTTGCTCTCCAAAGATCTCGCTCGTGAACGCCCCCGCGCCAACTGCCGAAGAATACGCCTTAACGACTGCCACAATTTCTTTTATCTCATAGGGCGGAATCCCTGCACCAACGCACCCGAATCCGGCAAGAGTGGAAGAAGAAGTAACCATAGGATAAATCCCGTGATCTGGATCCTTCATTGAGCCCAGCTGTCCCTCCAGAAGAATCTTCTTGCCATCGCGGATCGCACGATCAAGGTACGCACCCGTGTCACCGACATAGGGTGCGACTATATCGCGATACCGCAGAAGCTCTGCAAAAAGGGCTTCCGCATCAAGAGTCGGTTTATGATACAAATATTCAAGAAGCGTATTTTTCAGCGTCAAAACAGAAACGAGCTTCTCTTTCAACGTAGCCTCTTCAAAGAGTTCGCAGACTTGGAACCCGATTTTGGCATATTTGTCGGAATAAAATGGAGCGATTCCGGACTTCGTTGACCCGAAAGCCTTACCGCCCAATCGCTCTTCCTCATACTGATCAAATAGAATATGATAGGGCATAACAATCTGTGTGCGATCTGAAATCATCAGATTCGGAATCGGAACACCGCCGTCTACGACGTGCTTGATCTCATCTTGTAGCTTGGGAATATTCAGCGCAACGCCGTTCCCGATAATATTTGTGATTTTTGAATGGAAAACACCGGAAGGAAGCTGATGAAGAGCAAACTTGCCGTATTCGTTGATAATGGTATGTCCCGCATTCGCACCGCCCTGAAAACGAATAACGATGTCCGATTCAGATGCAAACATGTCCGTGATCTTGCCCTTACCTTCGTCGCCCCAGTTTGCTCCAACAATTGCCTTAACCATGTAAAATGACCTCCCGTCAGCATGGACATGCAAGGAATGACCCTTACGAAATGTTCCTCGAAGTCCGCTTATCCCTCATCCATAAATTCCAGCAAAAAGGGTTCGCACACGAGCAATACACCCTCACGAACCCTTTGCCCTATCCATTATATAAGGCTACATAATGTGTGTCAATTTGAAAAAAGCCTAAAAACAGGCATCTTCCTGTCACACTTTCCGACACAATAGCACATTACTTGCCCTCTAGAGCCGCAATTCGGCGAAGCGCCTCAACAGAAGCCTCTTTTGTGCCAAAAGCAGTCAGTCGGAAGTACCCTTCTCCACACGGCCCAAAACCAGAACCCGGCGTGCCCACAACATTTGCCTTCTCCAGAAGATAATCAAAAAACGCCCACGAAGTCATATTGTTTTTCGTCTTCAGCCAGATATAGGGGGCGTTCACACCACCGAATACCTCATACCCAAGAGCCGCCAACCCTTCGCGCAAATACTTTGCATTTTCCATATAAGACATAATCGTATCCTGTGTCTGCTTCTTACCCTCAGGAGTGTAAATCGCCGCAGCAGCACGCTGGGTTATGTAGGAGACGCCGTTAAACTTGGTCGCCTGCCTGCGCATCCATAGATCTTTAACCATTACGCCGTCTTGCACAAGCTCCTTGCATGCGACGAGGTAGCCGCATCTGACGCCCGTGAACCCAGCCTTCTTAGAAAAGCTCCGTAATTCAATGGCGCATTCCTTCGCTCCTGGTATCTCGAAAATGGAGTGCGGAAGATCTTCCGAAATGAAAGCCTCATACGCGCCGTCAAATAAGATGATGGCTCCAACCTTGCGTGCATAATCAACCCATGCACCCAAGGCTTCATATCCGATAGCCACGCCGCTCGGATTATTGGGAAAGCAAAGATAAATGAGATCCGGTGTTCTCTCTCCGTCACGAATTTCGGGAACAACGGGAAGGAATCCCGTCGCCTCTTCGCATTTCAAATACATGAAATTCGACCAGAGCCCTGTGTCTGGGTTATACTCGCCCGCACGACCCGCCATGATGTTCGTATCCACATAGACAGGATAAACAGGATCACAGACGGCAACGTAATTATCCACCGAAAAAATATCGCCAATGTTACCGGAATCGCTCTTGCAGCCATCGCTGACAAAGACTTCATCTTCCGATATGGAGATACCCCGCGCTTCATATTCGTTTTCGATAATGGCTTTCACCAAGAAACTGTATCCGTGATCTGGTCCATACCCCTTAAATGTTGCAGCATCAGCCATCTCAAGCACTGCCTCTTGCATCGCCGAAATGACAGCTGGCGCAAGAGGCCTTGTCACATCGCCAATGCCAAGGCGAATCAGATTGGCATCAGGATGTGCCTCGGAATACGCTTTCACCTTCTTGGCTATTGTCGCGAACAAATAATTACCGGGAAGCTTGAGAAAATTGTGGTTAAGGTCAAACATATTACGTAATCCTTTCACGTACGCGCCTGAAAACGCGGAAATTGTATCGAAGCAGGCGATAAGAAAAAGGCCTCCACTTCAAAGTAAATAAATTCTATCAGAATTTGACGGATCCTTCAAAAGAAATTTCTGCGGGGCCTTCCATAAAGACCTCGCCGGAATCTTCCCGCCACTTGATTTCAAGATCTCCTCCATTAAGCGTAATCGTTGCCTTCCGGTCAGCAAAACCGTTAAGAACAGCAGCAACAAGCACCGCGCAAGCACCCGTTCCACATGCCATCGTCTCGCCCGATCCGCGTTCCCAGACTCGCATGCGAAGATGCTTCCGATTAATGACTTCAACAAACTCTGTGTTCACGCTCTCCGGAAATAGCTTGTGCTTCTCGAAAAACGGCCCAATGTGGGCAAGATCCATCTCTTCAATGCCTTTTGTAAAAATAACCGCATGAGGATTTCCCATCGAGACGGCAGTAATATTAAAGAGCTTCCCGCCAACGGCAATTGGCTGGTTGATCATATTCGCCTCGCTCCAAATAACCGGGATTTTCGCAGATTCAATAATCGGACGTCCCATATTAACCGTTGCACGCACGACCTTGTTGCCTTCGACCTTCACAGAAATATCCTTTATTCCGGATATTGTCTCGATTCGGATATCCTTCTTCTGCGTCAAGCCCTTATCGTACACATACTTTGCTACGCATCGTATGCCGTTTCCACACATTTTCCCACGGGAGCCATCCGCGTTATACATGTCCATGAAGAAATCCCCCGCGCTTGAAGGCTTGATAAGGATAACGCCATCCGCGCCAACGCCGAAATGCCGATCACTAAAACGAACCGAAAAAGGGGCAATCTCATCATCTGCGAGAACGGGCTCCTTCGTGCAGTCGATGTAAATGTAATCGTTGCCTATTCCATTCATCTTCGTAAATGTAATTTCTCTCATTTTTTCGTCTCCCAACGCGCCAATACTTGTTGACTTCTTATATCTGCTTCGTCAAAACTCCTGTGCTCGAATGACCGTCATCGCCGTATCAATCAGTCTCGATCCCGTATCCATACTGCGTTTCTGAAGGAATCGATGAGCTTCCTGCTCCGACATCTGATTCTGGTTAATGAGTATCCTCTTCGCCTGATCAATAAGCTTCTGCTCCTCTTGTGTTCGTTTATGCGTCTCAGGTGAACAAGGATCCTTAGGCGCTACCTTTTTCGCCTTGATCGGATTATTGTACATCTGCCGAGTCTCAAGGAGCATCCGTACAGAGGATACCAGTTCGTTTTCCCGAATCGGTAGCTGCAGGAAAAACATACCGTCTCGATGATCAAAGCCATCCATATTCATCGACGGAACAAACATAAGCATGTCATAATCGTCCTGAAGAGACGAAAACAGGTTTATGGCCGTCATGTCGTGAAATTGCGGCGCGCAGATAACCAGTCCGCCACCCATATCCGGTGAAGTTGCACGAAGCGCCATGGAGCCATTTGTCGCGACAAATGCCACCGGCAGCCCATGTCGCACAAGCACCGAACGAATCTTATTGGCCGTATCCATATTGGGAAAAGCAACTATGATGCTTCTCATCTTTTCCCTCCCACGCAAATTCTGTGTATCTTGTTTGGGGCGGTGCAAGCCATTGGGGGTGCAAGATCAATTATTGCGCAGCGACCCAAAGCAGCGCATCCGCCCTTTGGATACATTTTGTCGAAAGAATCGTGAAGCTACGATTAGTATCGGAGCAGATATGTGTCGGTTTCCCACTTGGTAACCTGCATACGATACTCATTCCACTCTTCTTCTTTAGCTTCAATATACTTCGTGTAGATGTGATCTCCCAGAATATCCTTCATCATCGGATTCTTCTTGAATTCAGCAAGTGCTTCTTCCAGACTTCCGGGAAGATTATCAATACCCGCAGCGAACCGCTCTTCGGAAGACATCTCAAAAATAGATGTCTTAATCTGTTCGGGAGGCGTCATTTTCTTCTCAATTCCTTCCAATCCAGCAGCAAGGCAAAGCGCAAGAGCCAGATAGGGGTTTGACGCTGGATCTGGACAACGAAGCTCAACGCGCGTGCCCAATCCACGTGTCGCGGGAATACGAATCAGTGCCGAGCGGTTAGCCGCCGACCATGCAAGATAACATGGCGCCTCGTATCCGGGAACCAGTCTCTTATATGAATTGACTATAGGATTCGTAATTGCCGTAATCCCCTTAATATTGTTCAGAATTCCGGCGATAAACTGCATCGCGGTTTCTGATAACGCTTCTGGTTTGGACGGATCAAAGAAAGCATTTTTGCCATCCTTTAGGAGAGACATATTCACATGCATACCCGAACCGTTAATCCCAAAGATCGGCTTTGGCATAAATGATGCGTGCATACCATATCGTTTAGCAATGGTTCGCACGGCGAGCTTAAACGTCATAATGTCATCGGCGATAGATAAAGCATCGCCGAATTTGAAATCAATCTCGTGCTGTGCCGGTGCAACCTCGTGATGAGACGCCTCAATTTCAAATCCCATCTCTTCAAGCGCGAACGAAATCTCTCTTCGGATATCTTCGCCCTGTCCGACAGGCTCTAAGTCAAAATAGCCACCCTCGTCATGCGCAAATGTGGTTGGTTTCCCAGCGTCATCATAATGGAAAAGGAAGAATTCAAGCTCAGGACCTACATTGAAGGTATACCCCATCTTGCTTGCCTTTGCCAGGATTTTCTTCAGCGCATATCGTGGGTCGCCTTCAAAAGGTTTTCCCTCGGGTGTATACACGTCACAGATAAGTCTGGCAACTTTTCCCGCCTGCGGTCTCCAGGGAAAAATAACAAAAGAATTATAATCCGGGTACAGATACATATCTGACTCATTAATTCGTGCAAAGCCGTCTATAGAAGAACCGTCAAACATGCAGCCGTTATCAAGAGCTTTCTCGAACTGACTGGGTGAAATGGCAACATTTTTAAGCATCCCGAAAATATCCGTAAACTGTAAACGAATAAACTTAACATCCTCTTCCTCCACCAGGCGAAGAATATCTTCTTTTGTGTAGTTTGGCATGGTAATCCTCCTCTGCAGCTCAGCTGGCAAACGATATGTACATACATTTTTAACTTGCGAAAATGACCCTTTCGGATTTTCACCCGATATAGTTGCATTTTACAGGAGAAAACTGTGCCTTGTCAAGCGTTTTTGCAAGTTAATAGAGACGATCTTGCAAATTCTTCCATCTCGTCCGATAGATCTGCAAGCGCAAATTCCTCTCCCCACTTCTCTTTTCCTGCACATAATAACAAGTGATCTGTCATTCTTGGATTTTTGGGTAGAAAACTACCATGTGAATACGTGCAATAAACGTTTCGATAAATTGCACCCTCAAAACCGTCTTCTCCATTGTTTCCAGCGCCAGAAATAACCTGCGCAAGAGGCTTCACACCGCTTCCTAAGTACGTGCGTCCGCTGTGATTTTCGAACCCGTAGAGAATTTTGGACCCAGATAGAAAGGGACAGGCGTAAACCGTATCACCAATAAATCGATTCTCTTTCCCAATTGTATGAACGGAAATTGCGCCGAGGCAATCAATTCTTGTTCCGTCATGCTCCTCATAAAAAGTACCCATCATCTGATAGCCGCCGCAAATACAGAGAAAAACCTTGTTCTTCTCCACGGCCCTCTTCACGGCGTCACCTTTACCTGAGACAAAATCCGTGCGGATAATATTCTGCTCTGCATCCTGTCCACCGCCGAGGAAAACAAGATCATATCGATCTTCATCAAACTTTTCGCCCATAGAAATCTGCTCGATTTCCAGATCCATTCCACGCCACTGCGCCCTTCTTTTGAGAGCAAGCACATTCCCTCTGTCTCCATAGAGATTCAACAGATCCGGATACAAATGGCAAAGCCTTAACCGATCATCCATCTACTTTTCCCCCTACTTCCAAAAATCCTTAAGTTTGTAGCGCTTCACAAGGATTTCCCTGAGTGCCAGCATCGCAGTGTAGTTCGGAAGAATATACAAACATTTTCCTTCAGCACATACAGCCAATGCTTCATCAATCTGCATAGCACAATCACACATCGGTTTCGGATGAAGTCTTTCTTTGTCAATATCGGCATAAATCAACCGCAAAAACATATCCCCGTATCGCTCGCCAGAGACAAAAATCTCCCTTGGATACGTTTTCGTCTCAAAATCAACGTCCCATATCCAAGAAACATCTTTCCCGTCTGCATCATTACTATTTAGTAGCAGAAACATCGCGCCTGTGTCGGATGCCGAAGAGACAAATGATAGCGCCCTCTCAAGCCCAACAGGATTCTTTACGAGAAGCAGGCAGATATACTTATTCCCGACCTTGATTTTCTCCATACGCCCAAAGGCTGGCTTCACTTCACAAACCGCTTTGGCACAATCGGCAAAATCCAACGCTTCTTCTTGCATCTGCTCGCCAAAAACCGTACAGGCAGCCACCGCGGCCATCGTATTATAGAAATTATGCAGACCCGGGATCGGGAGTTCCACCGTCGCCGCTCTATCTCCGTGCATAAGAGTAATCGGAAAGCCCTCGTCAGAAATACCTTTTTCTCCAGGAGAATCCGGAAGATTATAGTAGACAGAAAAATCAAGTGCAGGACGCTTATATCCACATTTGGGGCAGAAAAAATCGCCTAAGTGTCCGAATACTTTTGCATGATATTCGTATTTTGTCTGGCAGAAACTACAGTAAGATGCATCTGTCGTTGTCTCTCCAACGCCCGAAATATCAGCATTTGTAACACTGTTACCGTACATTGATCCCGTCTGCATGCCAAAAAATACTGAACGTTTTTCTCTTTGATTGGATAGTGACGCGACCAGCGAATCATCCGCATTTAGAAGGATCTTCGCATCGCAAGAATCGAGACCCTTCGCCAGGAAATTCTGCGTGTGCACAAGTTCTCCATAGCGATCAAGCTGATCGCGAAATAAGTTCGTGACAACACAGACTTTCGGGCGCAGTGCTCCGCACACTTTGGCAAAAGCAGCTTCGTCCGTTTCAAGGACATACACCACCTTCTGATTCGCTTTTATCGCTTTCTTCTCTTTATGAATGCCCGCTACAAGCGTCGAAGCAATGCCCGTGGCTAGATTCGCACCTGATACGTTTGTTATGACCGCATACCCTCTGGCTCGAAGAATCGCTGTTATCATATGCGTGGTCGTCGTTTTACCATTTGTACCAGTAATCGCAAGGATGCATTTCCCCTGAGAAAGAACGGAGATGATCTGTGGGCAAATGCGTATTGCGACGCGACCCGGCAGCGTTGTCGCGCCTCTTCTACATAAACGAAGGCCCCTGCTGACAACTCGTGCCGATAAAATAGCAAATCCAATTCGCAATTTACTCATGTCCGTCTATTCATCCATTCTTCTGTGCGTCAATCATTGCGATGAACTCTTCGAAAAGATAATTGTTATCTCGAGGCCCCGGTGCTGCTTCCGGATGATATTGGACTGTAAAAACCGGTTTCTCCGTATATCGGAGACCCTCAATCGTACCATCGTTCATATTGACATGGCTAACCTCGCAAATAGCCAGATTAACCGATTCGTCATTTACAACATATCCATGATTCTGCGAAGTAATATAGACCCGATCCGCACGCAAATCCTTTACAGGATGATTAATGCCCCTGTGTCCATATCTGAGTTTGTGTGTATCGGCCCCTGTAGCAAGTGCCATCAACTGATGTCCAAGACATATTCCCATAATAGGAATGCCAAAATCATATAGCTTTCGCATCTCTTCGATTGCTTTTCCACAGTTCTTCGGGTCTCCGGGACCATTTGAAAGGAAAATCCCATCTGGCTTCATCGCCAAAATCTCCTCCGCCTGTGTATCCCAAGGAAAAGCGGTAACCTCGCAGCCACGATCAACAAGATTCCAAATGATGTTATGTTTCACACCGTAATCAAGTAGCGCAATCTTGTATTTCGCAGGTTGATTCGCTTGCTCAGGCATATTCTCAACGAGACGCGTTGGTTTTCCTTCCGCCGCATCCTTTAAAAATAAATCCTTCTGCCAACCCTTTGTCCAAGCTGGAAAGACGCGGCTGGTCTTCCGACTTACCGTTGGAACAAACAAACGATTGTCATATGACGCAATTCGCTTCTCGGCCGCCGCCCTATCAATTGTATCTTTCGTGCCGTCCGTAAGTAACCCAATCATAGTGCCATGTTCGCGAAGTAACAGCGTCAGCGCTCTCGTATCAACCCCTGAAATCCCTGGGATATCGTTTCTTTTAAGATACACATCCAGATCTTCCGCGTTTCTCTCGTCTCCGATAATCTCTGTAATGTCTCTAACCACATATGCGCCCACCCAGGGTCTTGTCGATTCGGATACACTTTCAAAAACACCATAGTTCCCAATGATTGGAGACGCCATGGTAACGGCCTGCCCACAAAAAGACGGGTCAGTCAGTAACTCAACATATCCCGTAAGCCCCGTGGTAAATACAACTTCACAGATTGCATCTCGATTTGCCCCAAAACGGAATCCCTCAAATACGCTGCCATCACTTAATACCAAACATGCCTTCTGCATAGTGTCCTCCCCATTGTCTCCGCAAGATGATTCGAAGCATACCGTTTATCCCACAGCTTCAAATTCCATTACTTTTAACACTGCATTTTATCATCTTCTGCGATACTTGCAAAGAAGAGGCAGCAAATATTTCTCCCATTCTTGCTCGAAATCAGATATATCCTACTCTTCTTCACGCAAATGCCCGATAATAATGATCCGATGCGAACCC